>CAZJZR010000005.1:0-20252 GCA_964550475.1 uncultured bacterium | reverse complement strand
GGGGGGCATGGGGGAGGAGGAAGGGTGGATAGTGGATGGTGGATGGTGAATAGTGGTGAGTGGTAAGTGATGAGTGGTGAGTGGTGAGTGGTGAAATGCTGGGTGGTGGTGTGTAGCCGCCGGTGGCTGAGCGTAATCGCCGATGGCTGAGCGTAGCCGAAGCCGCCGCCGATTAGGATCAAATGCCGTGCCCGTAGAGTTAGCGGTGTGGGTGCATTATTAATCTACAAATCTCTTAGCCGATTAAGGACGCGGGAACCGCGCCCCTACAAACAGACCAAGTACAGAATGTTCGTGTAGGGGTTGGGTGCCCCAACCCTTGTGGATCAAGCAATCCAGCATTGATCTAGCTGAGTCGTTACCAACCAACAAATTTTAGTTTGTAGTTCCAACTTCAGTTGGCTGGCTAAAGCCAGGACTACGAACAGTTCCTTCAGTATATGTTCAAGTCAAGCCACGGGGCGGGTGCCTTGCTTTGCTTGCCAAGCGGGGCAGAAACCCATGCAGCCACTTTAGCGCAAAAGTTTCGCGGTATTATCATAGCCAAAGCACCATCATTCACCTCCACCCTTCACTCACCACTCACCACTATTCACCATTCACTATCCACCATCCACGTTCATCCCTCCCCATGGCCAAGGTCACCCTCGAAAACATTTACAAATCCTTTCCCGCCCGATCGCCCGACGAGAAAAAGGCGGTGAGCGATAGTGCAGACGGAGCACCCAGCACGACGGGGGTGAGTGTGCTGCGGCGGATTAATTTGGCGGTGGAAGATGGCGAGTTTGTGGTGTTGGTGGGGCCGTCGGGTTGTGGCAAAAGTACGCTGTTGCGGTTAATTGCCGGATTGGAAACGGCGACGGGTGGCAACATTTGGGTGGGGGATCAGTTGGTGAACCAGTTGCCGCCGAAGCAGCGCAACATTGCCATGGTGTTCCAAAACTACGCCCTCTATCCCCACATGACGGTGTACGAAAATCTGGCTTTTGGGTTGCGGCGATCGCTGCCCTCAACGCCGCCCAGCCCCACTGCTAGCCGCTCCAGTCTGCCTGTACCCGTGGAGAATCTGCTGGTATCCGCCACCCGCCAGTTACCCAAATCCCTGCGCTATTGGTCACCCAAGGAACGGGAGATTGACCAACGGGTGCGGACGGTGGCGCAAATGTTGCAGATTGATGGGTTGTTGAATCGGTTGCCGCGTCAGCTATCGGGTGGGCAGAAGCAACGGGTGGCACTGGGACGGGCGATCGCCCGCAATCCCCAAGTCTTCCTGATGGATGAGCCGTTGTCCAATTTGGATGCCAAGTTGCGAACTGAAACCCGTACCCAAATTGTCCAATTACAGCGGCAACTGGGCACTACGACGATTTATGTCACCCATGATCAAGTGGAAGCGATGACCATGGGCGATCGCATCGCCATCATGAACGGCGGGCAAATCCAACAATTCGCCTCACCGCTGGAGTTATACAAACGTCCTGCCAATCGCTTCGTCGCTGGGTTCATTGGCTCACCGCCGATGAACTTCATCCCCGTGCAGGCGCAGATGGGGCGGATCGTCCATCCCCAGTTCCAAATGACATTGGGCACAGAGTGGGATGCGATATTGCGGCAGTATGAGGGGCGATCGCTCAGCTTGGGCATCCGTCCCGAACACCTAGGAATCGGGGTCGCCGCCGCCAAAAACCTCCCCGTCACCGTCGAACGGGTGGAAAACTTGGGCAGCGAAACGCTGCTCTTGGTAGACCTCCCCTCGCCAGAACAGCCCACCCGCTTAAATGTCCGCGTTGATCCAGACAAAGGGATTCACCTGAGTGATCAACTGTGGCTGACGGCTGCCCCCGACAAGATTCACCTCTTCGATAGCGAAACCGAACTAGCCTTATATCCCGCCTAAATAGCCCATTTGATGACTCACAGAATCACACTCACAGAATCACTTAGGTAACCGAGAACCCTCATCCTAAGTGATGTTCAGCAATTCCCGGTTACCACCCTGGCTAGGGCTGGCGGAAAAATATACTGTGTCAGCCAACAAATTTTACTTTGTAGTTCCAACTTCAGTTGGCTGGCTAAAGCCAGTACTACAAACAGTTCCCTGACAAAGTATAAAATACCCATAATAGCCGGAGGGACACGGCATTGCCGTGTCCGTAGAGTTAGCGGTGTGGGTACATGATTAATCCGCATTAATCTGCAAATCCCTTACCCCCTGACAAGAGTAACTGCGTGACCAAACCACTACCGAGCCGCGATCGCGGGTGCAAACGCACTTTGCTGGTGTTTCAGTAACGTCGCTGGCGGCAATGGCCCCCGCAGATGGCTCCACGGTAACACCTGATCCGTAGCCCAATCGGCATGAACGTAAAAATCTAATTCGGGCAATTGTCCCCGCAAATCCTTAAAGGCGCGACGATAACTACCCAGTGAGTCCCCATAGTGGCGCACCCGTTCCAACAGGGGCGCAAGGCGACGATCGCCCCGCGACAATAACCCCTGGATCACAGACCATTGATAACTCTCAGGCCGAAAATCAATCCCCTGCGATCGCAACTGTTTTTGCAATTGATTTAACCGCTTTTCTGCCTGGGGATTCACCCCAAACCATTGAAACGGGGTATGCGCTTTGGGGACAAAACTGCTGCATCCCAACGTCAGCCGTAAGCCCGGAGCCGCCCGTTTAATCGCCAGCATCATCTTAACGGTGGCATCTAGATCCTCCGGCAGTTCCCCCGGCACTCCCGCCATCCCGTACAGCTTCAGGCTACTCAACCCTCCCGCCTTAGCATTCACCGCCGCTTGGATAATTTCCTCGTTGCTGAGTTTTTTGTTAATGATCTGCCGGAGGCGATCCGAGCCACTTTCCACCGCGATCGTTAGGGACTTGCTCCCCCGATGCACCAACGTTTGGGCTAATTTGACCGTAACCGTATTGGTACGCACCGATGCTAAGGTTAACCGCATACCGTCATAACGCGGATGGCTGAGGTGATCCAGCAATGTGTCAAATTCGGGATGTTGGGTGATGGATGCCCCCAAGAGTCCTAACCGATTGGTCACCGTCAAGCCCCGGTCAATCGCTGGGATCAGGGATGCCTCTAAACTAGCGGGGCGAAAGGGCAAGGTCAGGTAACTGGCTAGACAAAAGCGGCACAGTTCTGGACAACTGCGTACCACTTCCACCATGTAAATGTTTTCCCAGGCCGCTTTCTCCGTGACGACCGTGGAGGCGGATAGAACATCGCCACGATAGGTTTGCTTTTCCACGATGGCGGGGATTGAGCTATCCAGGGGCTGGATGACTTGGATAGGGCCAGCAGGGTCTTGGTAAGTGATGCTGTAGAGGGCAGGGACATACACTCCTGGCACTTGGGCGAGGTGGTGCAGTTGGGTGGGGCGATCGCAGCCTCGAACGGCTTGGTAGGCATCCAGAAACTCAGCCAACAACAGTTCCCCATCCCCCAATAAAATCACGTCAAAAAAGGGAGCAAAGGGTTCAGGATTAGCAGTGAGAACTGGCCCGCCACCAAACACCAGGGGATCAGTGTCGTGGCGATCGCTCGCCCAAATCGGCACCTGCATTTGTTCCAACAACGTCAAAACATTGCCGTAGTCCAGTTCCCAAGATAAGGAAAACCCCACCAACTCCGGCGACTGCGACAACCGCTCATAGGCATCGGTAAACACCCGCCCCACATCCACATCCGCCCGCATGGCCAATGTCGCCCACACCACCTGATACCCCAAACTCGTGATCCCCACACTATATTCATTGGGGAAGGCAAAGGCGATCGGAATCGCGCCAGTCTCAGGTTGAGCTGGGTGAAACAATAATCGCTCACTGTGAAAGGGGGACATGGGCGTGGAGGGTGCGTGGGAGTGGGTGAGTGGGTGAAGATGCAGGTGAGGGAGTGGGAAAATTGTGGGACGTGAGAACACTGAACAATACAAAGGAGAAACAGTATCAGCACTAGAACACCGGTTACTTCATCAATAAACATTCAGGTGTGCTATACAGCGAGAACGGAAAATCAGGGTTTCAGTGATTTTCTTGGTCTGGGAATTGTTACATTCCCATTACATGATCGGTGTTCTAGGAGGTAGAGCATTGCCATCTCTACCGTAACGATTCCAGTTGATCAAGGCTGCATGATTTGATCCACAAAGGTTGGACAATCCAACTGCTAATTCAGCACCACCATCCACGCTTCACCGCTTGCAACCATCCACCATCCACCATCCACCATCCACTATCCACTCTTCACGATCCTCTCAAACTGGCAATGTCACGCGCAGCCATGCGCCACCTGTTTCTGGATGGTTGCAAGCGGTGACGGTACCTTGGTGTGCTTGGACGATTTGTTTGACGATCGCCAGCCCTAAGCCAACGCTGTGGGTGGGGTGGGGATGGACGTTGCGGTGCACAGAGTCGCTGTCATTGCTGAGATAGCGTTGGGATGGATTGGATGGGGTCACATCGGCGGCGGGAGTTTCCATCCGTCCCAAGGTTTTCGCTTGCAGCACACTATACCGAGCGGGATCACTGACAGGGGAGGGGTTGAAATAGGTGGGAATGCCACGGGCACGGGAGGGGTCAGCACGATAAAACCGTTCAAAAATGTGGGGTAAATCTACGTCGGCAAAGCCACAACCGGAGTCGATGATGTCTAAGCAAACCTTATCCGAACGGAGATCCGATGGATCCGAGGGATCCGACTGTACCATCACTCGCACCTGAATCATCGCACCCGGTGGGCTGTACTTAATCCCGTTATCCAACAGATTAATTAACACCCGATAAATCCGAGTTTGATCCGCTTGCAACATCAGCGACGTAGGGCCGGAGTAGTCAATATCTAACCCTTTAGCGGAGGCGAGGGGTTCCAAACCCATCCACGCGGAAAACAGCACTTCCACCAAATCAAAGGAACTGCGGTTGAGGCTGTAGGTTGCCCCCTGTTGCAGTTGTCCTAAGTCTAATAAATCTTGGACAAGGTTACTCAGCCGAATCACTTCACTCAGGAGGCGATCTATCCAATCCCGTAGCGGTGGTTGCAGGCGCATCTGGAGTGTTTCAGCCACCAAACGGATGGACGTTAGGGGTGTTTTTAACTCGTGAGCTACGTCAGAGGCCCAACGATCGCGCTGTTGAGCCAGGGCGATCGCCTCCTGACGATTTTCTAAAAACACCACCACATGGTCATCGGGCAACGGTAAGGCGTGCCCCCGCACCGCATAAGACTGGGATTCAGTCAGCTCCACTGGATCCGGAGAGGCGGGGTGTAACGTCCAATCCTGTTGGCAGGGCATTTGGGTGATCCGCGCCCGCTCGACCAATTCGTCTAGCTCGTAACTGCGAACCAGTTGGAGCAGCGATCGCGGGCGCACAATCTGCCCCGGATCAATGCTCAACAATTGGCACGCTTGCGGACTACAGGCGACGATGTAGTTTTCCTCATCCAATCGCAAATACCCCATCGGAGCAGAATAGACAATTTGCTGCCAAATATCCTGTTGCCGTCGTAACTCCTGATCCGTCAGCAGTACGGCTGGATCGCGTCCACCACTGGCCAAGGATTTGCCCTGTAGAATTGCCAACATCAGCCGCAGTGTGGCCGCAACGGGCGTATCATTCGCAGCCATTTCTGCCAACAAGGACTTGAACCGCCGATCTACAGTGATCTGCTGCCAAACATAGAGGATTAGCCCTACGGATAGTCCCAGTAAAAAGGCTAGGAATGCCACAGATAATTTACCCAAACCTTATTTACCCAAACCGATAACCAAATCCACGCACCGTCAGCAAATATTCCGGATGGCTAGGATCGGCCTCCAGTTTTTCCCGCAACCAGCGGATATGGACATCCACCGTTTTGCTATCGCCAACAAAATCCGGCCCCCAAACCCGCTCCAACAGTTGTTCCCGTGACCACACCCGCCGAGGATGGGTAATGAACAATTCCAAAATGCGGAATTCCTTAGGAGACAGGTTAATCTCCTCCCCTTTCACCGTCACCCGACATTCCTGCGGGTAGACCACCACATCCCGATACTTGAGGGTCGATTCCGGCGTTGGGACTGATTGGGTATGGTTATGGCGACGCAACAGAGCACGACAACGGGCAATTAATTCTCGCATACCAAACGGTTTGGCTAGATAGTCATCTGCGCCCACCTCCAAACCCACCACCCGATCCATCTCGCTACCCTTGGCACTCAGGATTAGGATCGGTACGCTATTGCCGTCTCGCCGCACTACGCGACAAAAATCTAAGCCATTTAAATAGGGCAACATCAAATCCAAAATTACCAGATCTGGTTGCAGGGGTTCCTGTCCAGCACCGTCTTTGGGTTGTTGAATCAGATCTAGGGCAGTGCGTCCATCTTCGGCCACCACAACTTCATAGCCTTCTTCCACCAAGGCCAAGACGATGGAATCCCGAATCAGGGCTTCATCTTCGACAACTAGGACAGTACCCAGACGAGCCATTTTTTGAGGTTTATTGGCTTCTAATGTCAGCATTCTGCTACTCCGGCAGGACTGGGACTATCCTAACATTTGCCCAGAAAGGCAAATGACTTGAGGCTAGACATCGGCTAGACATTCCAGCCTAACGTAACCGTTACCTTAACACTGGTAGCCGCATTAACAGCGTTGCTGAATCAGGATATGCATTAGAAGTTAGATAACATTGGAACTTCGTTCCAACTCATCCTGCGTGACCGTTCACTCCCCGTCAGGGGAGTGAACGGTCACTATCCTGCTATTCAGCACCACCGCATTAGCTACCCCAAGCAACAGCTTGACAGAATATTCTTTACGGAAACTTTTTATCCGCCATAGTCAAATTCCAGTCCAGTTGGCGTTGAGTGGTTACAATACAGATATTTACAAATAAAGATATTTACAAATGTATTGCTAGGTAACCGTTCACTCCCCGTCAGGGGAGAAACTAGCGGATGTAGCCCGCAACACTCTTCCCATAGGGGGATATGTCCCATAGGGGAATCTGAACGGTTACATTGCTAGTTCTTGATCAAAGAACTGATTGATTATGGATTTCCGGTGCATCTGTTGGCGGTATGTCAGTACACAACCCTACACATCCCTACTGAATCATTGACCAGTTGAGCACACGTAACCGTTCACTCCCTGTCAGGGGAGGAACCAGCGGGCATAGCCCGCAACACTTTTCTTATGGGGGGATGTGAATGGTTACGAGCACACTTATATTTGTACTACTCCTGCATTGCCATGATTGCCCAGTCCTCTTTCCCTATCTCCGCTGTGGATGCTGATTTTCCTCCTACGGTTCCGCTCCTTTCCCGCCAACAGTATCGCTCCTGCCATATCTGGGTGCCGGATATTCCAGAGCGTCAGCCTGCCATTTTAGTAGGAATTAAATATTACAGTTTGTTCAAAGTGACGAAGAGTAAGGCGGAGGCGTTGGAACTGATCAACAAGCTCAGTCGCAAGCAACAAGAGGTTGCAGTTACAGCCATTCCCAAGGGATTTGGGATTTGGTTGTATGAGCCAGACGCGATCGCGGATGACCTGATCCGCACCCAACCCAAATTAGAGCTAACGACTCCCAGCGCATCGGAAAAAATCTTGGTTTCTCGCGATCAATATCAGTCGTGCTATATCCGTGTCCCAGATTTGGATAAGCCGTTGGTGGCGATCGCGGTAAACAACAAATACTATGCCTTGTTTAAAGCGGTACCGGATCAATCCCAAGCCTTGCTATTGCTAGAAAAGCTGGAACAACGGGGCGACAATACGGTCATCACCCGTACCACCACAGGCTACGCGGTTTGGGTACAGGAAATTGATGCCCAGCCGGAACGAATCTTTTAGTTAGGGAACAGTCGAATGCCTCAAGCTGCGATCTGACCGAGATGGCCGATCGCAGTTCTTGCTGCATTGGTTCAATTCCATTTGTTCAAATCCAGTTATATGATTCATAAGAGCGATGGAGTTCCTAATTTGGAGTTCGCCCTCTAGAATTGAATCTCAAGATCCTATCCTGAGCGATCGCGTAACCTATACTTACTCGCCTAAACTGCAATGGTAGAAGAAGCAACTCCCCCAGCGGATCAACAGGCCGCCGCACCCGCCGAACCGAAGGCAAAAAAACCTGCCAAGGAAAAAGCTCCTGCGGTGGAGGATAAGCCATTCGCCGACTTCATTCAACAAGACTATCTGCCCGCCCTGAAAACCGCCTTAACCTCCCAAGGGTTAGGGGACTTGGTACTGAGTTTTGAACAGAAGAAACTCCCTGTGGTTGGGGAAAACTGTTGGCAGGTCACGGGTTCTTGGATGGATGGGCAACGGCAATTTAACTTAGCCTTCCCCCAAGCGGATATTCAGGGGTCGAAGGTGTTTACCTGTGCGGATAATGGTGCCCAACCGAGCACACTAGAGCCGTTTTTGATTGATGAACGCAAATCCACCTTAGATTTGCTGGTGTTGGGGGTGGTCAAGCGGTTAAATGGCCAGAAGTGGCTAGCACGAAATTAAGCCCAATTGCTCCCTGGCAAGCGTTCACTTCCCGTCAGGGGAGTGAACGCTTACGCTCCCTGATGCTGAATCCCTGATAGATCGTCAGTTATTTGTGGGATCTGCGCTTTGCGGGATCTGTAACTGTAAGCAGGCAGGTACTAAGATCTAGCCTGCATTATTCCTAATTCTCAATGATTTTGTGTTTGAACCGATAACCTTGCAGGGGCGAAGCATTCCGGCCATGATTTTTCGGTTATCCCCTAACTTAACTACCGGAATGCTTCGCCCCTACGGTGGACAACACAAATTTAATTAGAACCAGCATTATTCATGACAATTTACCGGAAAATCCCGAAAACCGTAGGGGCACTGCCCCATCTCCACTGAGCAAGGCCGAAGCTTGCGCTGAGCAAAGCCGAAGCGTCTGCCTGCCCAATGCAGGGCATGACGCTTTACACCAAAATCGCTGTCTAAGTGTCAGATCTACGGGGCAATCATGGGGGGCTTGCCTGCCCCTACAGGTGCGCCTGTAAATGTTGGGAATAGACCAAGCTAGCCCTCAGGAACGGCGGTTACTGTCTCAGTTCCACCAGCTTGAATGATTGGAGAAATGGGGCAAAAGTTTGGGTGTTTTCCCCGATCGCCACCAATTGATAGACTCGCCGACCAACGATGTATACCCGTCCTCGGCCTCTCCAACCATTACGAAGTTGAAACTCAAATTCTTGGCCAGGAAAACTATTCAACACAATTGATCGTTGACTACCCAATTGAGCCGCCGCCCCTCTGACATAGGCTTGGGGCATTTGCGCTAGGATAGCCAGCACCTCAGCACGGGTGGCTTGTTGCAGATTGGGTAAATCAATTGACTGGATAAAATATTTCGACTTGTCTTGGTCTAACTCCCAACGCCGAATCCCTTGACGACTGGTGTCGGCTTTGGGTTGATCAGGCATGGAAATGCTGAAGTCGCCTTCGGACGATCGCACCTCCTGCCAACCCGCAGGGGTGCCCAACTCCGCCGCACTCGATGATTGGGCCAGCACTGGACTAGGGGAAATAACCGCGATCGGCAGGGGAACGACCCCAACGGTTAAAGCCGCAGTGACAGACAAACTGAATGACAAACTGAATAAGGACAGGAATCGGAGATGAATCTTCATGCGGATTTAGTCTATTGATTTAGTCTATTGATCAGGTCTACAACATCTATCCAAAGGGAAATGGAGAGCAGTCCACAGCAAGGTCGGGATCGCTGCGATATCAGACTATCACCCCCATGGCTTCATCCAACCATAAACCAGCTTGATTCCCATCGACCACCTCTCCCCGCCCGCTCTCATCCACTCTCCCTCCCCCCTTTCCCCTACAATAGCGATGCATTCTTAGCGATCGGCAGTTATGACCCAGGCAAAAATTGGCATTATTGGCGGCAGTGGGCTGTACAAAATGGAAGCCCTGAAAGACATCGAAGAAATCCAGGTGGATACACCCTTCGGTTCCCCTTCTGATGCATTGATTGTCGGTTCTTTGGATGGAACACGGGTAGCCTTCCTAGCACGACATGGACGGCACCACACCCTGCTGCCATCGGAATTGCCCTTTCGTGCCAACATTTACGCCATGAAACAGCTTGGCGTGGAATACCTGATCTCCGCCTCTGCTGTCGGTTCCCTGAAAGCCGAAGCCAAACCCCTAGACATGGTAATTCCCGACCAGTTTATCGATCGCACCAAAAATCGCATTTCCACCTTCTTTGGCGAGGGCATTGTCGCCCACATTGCCTTTGGCGACCCCATCTGTCCTAACCTCGCCGCTGTCTTAGCCGATGCTGTCGCCAGCCTAGAGTTGCCCGATGTCACCCTACACCGCAGCGGCACCTATGTCTGCATGGAAGGGCCAGCCTTTTCTACCAAAGCCGAGTCCAATTTATACCGCAGTTGGGGAGCCACCGTGATTGGTATGACCAATCTGCCAGAGGCAAAGCTAGCACGGGAAGCAGAAATTGCCTACGCCACCCTCGCCCTCGTCACCGATTACGACTGCTGGCACCCGGATCACGATAGCGTCACCGTAGACATGATTATTGGCAACTTACAACGCAATGCCGTCAATGCCCAAAAGGTGATTCAAGCAACCGTACAGCGGTTAACCGCCGCACCACCGCCCTCTGCTGCTCACTCTGCGCTGCAATACGCCATTCTCACCCCCCTGGATCAAGTGCCACCCACAACCCGGCAAAAGTTGGAGTTATTGCTGAGCAAATATCTACCTTGAGCAAAATTTGCCTCACCTTCGACTGCACCCAGTTAATTGCCTGAGCGCAGTCGAAGGCAACTAACTGAGCGCAATCGCAGAGGAACCGCGCCTTGGGCATAGTCCAAAACCTACCTTGAACGTAGTCGAAAGGCACGCTTTCAGTTACGATACAAAAGTTAACAAAATTGTTGATTTTGTAGAAAGGAGCGCGATCGCCATGGCTGTAAACATTGGAGATGTTGCGCCTGACTTTACCCTGCCGTCACAAACTGGTGCAAAGGTAAGTCTGAGCGATTTTCGGGGACAAAAAAATGTCGTCGTCTATTTCTACCCCAAAGACGACACCCCTGGCTGTACTGCCGAGTCCTGCGCCTTCCGCGACCAATACGAAGTCTTTAAGGAAAAAGGGGCGGAAGTCATTGGCATCAGTGCCGACTCGCCAGAATCCCACCAAAAATTTGCAAGTCGATACAACCTGCCGTTTATTTTGCTCAGTGACACCGCCAACCAAGTCCGCAAGTCCTTTGGCGTGCCCTCTACTTTGGGTCTGTTACCAGGACGGGTTACCTACGTGATCGACAAAACCGGAACCGTTCGCCACATTTTCAACTCCCAACTCAACTTCCAAGGCCACATCGACGAGTCACTAAAGATCTTGCAGCAACTCAGCTAATTTGAGTCCACGAATTTGAGTCAACCAAGTCAACCAAAATCTGCTGGATATTGCAGGAGATTTCGAGCCAAGGAATTTCCGCTAATGGGACTCCGCTCAGAGAGGGTTTGAAAAGTATCTGGCGGTTAAAACCGCGACGACGCTAGTGTCCGTATAGCCGCGACTACCCTGCGGGAACGCAAGGCGAACAGTCGCCAGGGCTACATCAAATAGGACTTTTCAAACACCCTCTCAGGGTTACTTTGCCTTGAGCAGAGTTTAAAAATTCACCTTCAATCGCAGTCCAAAGATCGGCAGGATTGGGAAACCGAACCCCCGACAATTCCATCCGTTGTCCCATGAGGGGCGCGATTTCCGCGCCCTAAATCCGGCTACCTGAATACTTACCATTAGCATTCGAGCAACAAACAAGAGGCTGTAGATCCCGGCCTGCGGCTGACCAATGCTAAAACAGCTTCAATCTGTCACTGATTCCGGAAGTTAGTGTTGATAACGTTAAAAAAGCGGAGGACATTGATAAAGTTAAAGAAATTGTCCATCGGTGATAAAACGGCTTCAAAGTTATCTGCATAGCGAGTTAAACCAGAGCGATCGACAAAGATCACATCGTTTTCTTGTAACGGTGGATTGGTTTGTTCATTCATCCCCTTACTCAAATCAACCTTAATTTTGCGTCTAGATACCGTGCCGTCAGGATTCAGACGGATAAAATCTACGCTATTTCGATTGGCTCGAATGTTGAATCCACCTGCCGCCAACAACGCTAAGTTCATGGGTGAATTAAGCGGCAGTTCGATTTTCCCCGGCGTGCCCACTTCCCCAATCACATGAATTGGAATTTTAGCGGGGGCAATGCTTGATTTTCCTAACTTCGTCAACTCTGCCAAATTGATCGGTTCAGCCTTGGGAACAATCACCATATCCCCATCCCGCAGAATAAAATCCTGTTGTAAATCTCCGTTGACCAAAACAGCCCATAAGTCCACGGTGTACGTAGTGGGGCTATCGGTTACGCTACTGCTCAGTTGTGGTTCTTGAGCAAGCAGATCCTGAGAAATCGGCGGACTAAACCGTCTCACTTGGACTTGACGGACATTGGCTAATTGGGTAATTCCCCCAGCCGTTTGCACTACACTGCTGACGGTGACTAAATTGAGACTGCGAACAGGGGTGGTTCCTCCCGGTCCCGGTACACCGACTACACTGCCAACAAAAGGAATTGAATAGGAACCGGGACGGTTGACTTCCCCAGCGACTGCAATTCGGATGGGACGAGGGCCAACTAATCCAAGGGTGAGTTCAGGACGTTTGAGAATGCGGCTATATCGCTTGGTAATGATTTCGGTTAACTGCTTCAGGGTTAACCCTTGCGCCGGAAATGAACCAATGATCGGGAAGGTCACCCGGCCATCTGGTCCCAGTTGATATTCCCCGTTATATTCAGGGACGGTGGTTACATCTAGCCGCAGTAAGTCCCCAATGCCAAGAATGTAGCTGTCGTAGGGAGACATGCGGGTGGCAGTGGAAAGGGGAATTGGGGTGACGTTGGGATTGGGACTAACGGCAGTGGGATTCGTTGGGCTAGAGGGTAGAGTCGGAGCCAGTGGATTAGCTCGGCTGGGCATAGCCAGGCTGATCGCAATGCCGCTAACCACACCTGTAATGATCATGGTGTTGGCGATTGCGGTTCCGATATCCCATGGATGACACCATACCCATTTTGTGGTTGGTTTTGATGTGATCAGACCGTTCCGATCAGGCAGATTCGGCGTTTCAGGATTCCAACTGTATTTGTGAATCATGGGGAGTCCCATTAACCAACGTGATCAGTTAAGTAAATACAACCAGGTAAGTAAATACAACCAAGGAAATGATTCCAACCAAATTCTTAGGGGGAAGCCAGTGGAATCAGGTAGATGGCGATATGATAGCCGATGAATGTGCTATGGATTACGGCGTTAGGGACGTAATCGATGGAAAACATCGTCCAGTTGATCCACGCCTGCCCAAAGGTCAATGCTGTGCAACTTAACCAGGTGATTATTGCTCATAAAGCGGGCGATCGCGGTGCCCGAAAATTTGCGGAAACCTGTGCCCGTCAATTGGAGGCACGGGGTAGCCGAATCCTGATGGGACCGAGTGGGCCAAAGGATAACCCCTATCCCGTATTTTTGGCCTCGGTAACGCAACCGATTGATTTAGCGATCGTTTTGGGTGGCGATGGGACGGCTCTAGCGGCAGCACGGCACTTGGCCGATGAAGGCATCCCCATTTTATCGGTAAACATTGGCGGGCATCTGGGATTTTTGACCGAACAGGCGGAACAATTTAGCGATTCGGAATATGTCTGGGATCGGCTACTCAGCGATCGCTTTGCCGTTCAAACACGGATGATGTTGCAGGCGACGGTGTTTGAGGGTAATCGCACCAATTTAGAACCGATGAGCGATCGCTATCTGGCTCTCAACGAAATGTGCGTCAAACCCGCCTCCGCTGATCGCATGATCACCTCCATCCTAGAAATGGAAATTGACGGGGAAGTGATTGACCAGTACCAAGGGGATGGGCTACTGGTAGCCACACCTTCCGGTTCTACCTGTTACACCCTCTCCGCCAATGGTCCCATCCTTCACCCCGGCATGGAAGCAATTATTGTCACCCCCATCTGTCCCCTCAGCCTGTCCAGTCGCCCGATTGTCTTACCCGCTGGTTCCGTTGTCAGCATTTGGCCACTGGCCGATCCCGACCTAAATACCAAATTGTGGATGGATGGCGTATTATCCACGGCCATTTGGCCGGGGCAACGGGTGGATGTTCGCATGGCCGACTGCGAAGCCAAATTTATTATCCTAAAAGAAGACTATTCCTACTACCGCACCCTACGGGAAAAGTTGCAATGGGCAGGCGCACGCATCCGCTACGACAACAACCACCGCAACTAACCCCATTCACCATTCACTATCCACCATTAACAACACCCCATGCCCGATCCCACGCCACTGCCAACTGATTTTCCACCATTACCTGCTGGCAGCGATCGCCTAGGGGTACGGGCATTGTGGAATCAGTTTCGCACACGGTATCCAACCGGCGGTTTGACGGCTGATCTGGTACACAGTCGGGAGGGGGAGTATGTTGTGCGGGCAGCGATTCAGGTGGATGGGGTGGTGCTGGCTACGGGATTAGCAGCGGGCGATCGCCCAGAGCTGGCGGAGGATCGGGCGCGGGTGCGGGCGTTAGAGGTGATAGGGATTTACCCATCGTTGCCATTGTCGGAGTTGGCGGCGAGTCCTGCACCCGTTACACCGTTGCCATCCGTGCCGCCCCCGCTCCCCTTCCCATCCCCGTCCCGTCCGATTGCGCCGCTCCAACCTGTGGAGACTGGCACTGCGCGACCGCTGAGCAATGGTGTGGCAGCGGCGGCTGAAGCCCCAACGGTTACAGAGTTGCCAAAGCCAAAACCTGTACCGAAGCCTGAACGGGAACCAGTTGCAACATCCAATGCCGCAGCACCGCCCACTGTGGCGATCGCCTCCATTCCGTCAATTGATTTGTCGGATGCGATCGCCCAAACGGATGTGGAAATTCGGCGCTTAGGTTGGACAGCCAAACAAGGGCAGGAATATTTGCAGACGACCTATGGCAAAAAATCCCGCCAACAACTGACAGATGATGAATTACTGGATTTTCTCTATTATTTGCAGTCGTTACCGTAGGACTTGGCAATATGGGCGCATTAAAAACTCCCCACTAGCCAAATCGCACTAGGGGGAGAGTTGGGTGGGTCGTGCCCACGGAGTTCATTTCTGGGTGTCAAATTGTTGGGTGTCAACAGTAGATTGACTGGGTGGGCGATCGCGCCTGCCCAGCAAAAGTATCTACCAGCTAGACTTGACTACACCAGGAAGCAAACCTTGGTGTGCCATTTCCCGAATCACATGACGGCACACGCCAAAGTCACGGTAGTAGCCACGGGGTCTGCCCGTTGCCCAACAACGGTTGCGGAGACGGTTGGGGGCACTGTTGCGGGGTAGTTGTTGCAGTTGGCGATGGATGGCAATTTTTTGATCGGGGGCAGTCGCTTCCGCCAGTTGTTCCTTGAGGGATGCACGTTTTTCGGCGTACTTGTCAACTAATTTCTGGCGTTTTTTCTCCCGTTCCACCATGCTCTTCTTAGCCATGAATCGTCCTGTTGCTCCTGCGGTAATCTCAGCAATACGGTTAAAACAATCTTTGCAGTGGCTTGGTAACCGTCCATAGCCCCAACGGGACACAAATGAGAACGGCTATATCCAAAGCGTTTCTCATTGTAGCAAGGTTTTGGCTGAATAGATAGAGTATGGAGCCATGTCTGCGTCAATTACATCCTCTGTAAAAGCGTCAACCGCTCCCACCAACGGTTCAGAGGGTAATAGAGTACGGGTGCCCACAAACTACTCAAAATGGCGGAGCTAAGGGCAATGCGTTGGTGATAAGTCCAAATTTCTGTCAATTTGCTATAAAAAATCTGCCAGCTTAGGTCGTTTTTGCTCTCTGTTAGGGCAGGGATGACAAATTTGACTAAGCTTTGCCCTTCTCCAAAAGAATCGGGCGGAATTTGTTGAAAACAATACTGGAAGGCAGTGATGGTTTCGGCCACAACGGCCATACCAAATACAATCAAGGCAACGGAAATAAAGTCCTCTTGCAAATAACGTTGCTTTTGTAATCGTGCTGTCAGGATGCCGACGATCGCCAGACTAAGGGCGTGGGTTGGTTCCCCTAGGGTAAGACCATCTTGGATGAATCCTAACGCGATCCCTGCGATCGCGCCTTGCCATATCGCCCGTTTCAAACTCCACGCCACCACCCAAATGAGCAACCAGTTGGGGCCAACTCCCATCAATTCCATACCGGGAAACCGGGTCGGCAAAATTAACAGACACAGCAGCAATGACCCAACCACAATGAGCCAATTTAAGGCTTCTAGTCCCAACGGCGATAAATCACTCAATTTGGGAGCCGATTCACTTTTCACCACTTGCCTTGCCCCACCTATCGAACAGTCTAATTTGCCGAATTCCCCTGAGTTGCATTCCCAGTTGAGTTACCAGTTGAGTTACCAGTTGTCACAGGTGAGCTGACAGCAGTTGGGGATGGCTTTAGCAGGGTGCCGAGGTTGGTTTGAGCGCGATCGTAAACAGATACCCATTCCAAATGATTGATCGGCGCAGTCAAGAGAATCACCGCTTCCGGAGCAGGACTTTTAGTGAAATCAATCGACTCCACTCGTCCCACGGGCAACCCACTGGGAAACAGTTGGCTATAGGGTGAGGTAGAAATCACATCCCCTGGACGGACTTCTGGCAACTTTTCAAAGAAGGTCATGACGGCACGGTTATTGCCCTGTCCGCGCAAAAAACCCATGGCGCGGCTGCGACTGACCGTGACCCCAACGCGACTGGCGGGATCACTCAACAACAAGACGCGACTGGTGGTAGGGGTGACTTGAATCACCCGACCCACTAACCCACCTGTACCCATGACCACGGCATTTTGCCGAATGCCATCCCGTTGACCTCGACCCAGCAAAACCTGTTGCCACCATTGATCGGGACTACGCCCAATCACGGCGGCACCAATCCCTTGGAGTTGGGTAGCCACAGGTGCGCCCAACATAGAACGCAGCACTCGGTTTTGGCTTTCCATCTCCACTAAACGTTCTTGCAACTCTTGCATTTGGGCATTCATGAGTTGCTCTCGTTGGGTTGGTTGATCTTGGAATGGACGACTGACCCAACCATAGATTTCCAAGATCAAGGCACCCTGGGTTTGCCGAATAAACCAAGCAGACCCTAGCGTAAGTAAGACCGCCGTTAGTTGGAGGCCCCTACGATCCCACCATCGTCGTAGAATATACATTTCCCGTGCCTAATCTCTGCTTCGACGATCGCCGCCGTTGCTGAACATAACCCACAAGACCCACAGAAGTTGATTAAACATCATTGGATTAAACATGTAGAAAAATGTGGGTTGATCTGCGATCGCTGGCCATATCTATTTGCAACCACGCCTACCTGAACTTACAAGCAAGAAGGGGCTTGTTCCGGTTACGAACTTAATTAAATCTGCATTCAATCTGAAATTAAGTCGTTAAATACCGAGAAATAGGTAGGAGCAAACAACGTAATTAAATCAGCCACTGATCGCTAAAGGAATAACGAACACCCTGGATCAGAATGAGAGACTGTTTGAAAAGTGGTTTAGAAGGTTGATTTTTCCTGCGGGGGGCGCACGGAAAACCAACTTTTAAAACACCCTGTGAACCCAACTGCAATTTAAACCTCAATGTAAATTTAGATGTCAGTGTAAATTGCAATGATGGTTCACACCATCACGAGCGAAACCAACATTTACCCAAAGTTAACTAGCCAAAATCTACAAAATTAATCAGTTTAGTCTGTGAGGAGAGCAGTGCAATGAGAGTCAATTCATCATTACCCAACCATCTATTGATTATCTGAATCTGATGATCTGAATCATCTACAGATGATCGCCCATAACATTGCAGAGATGGGGATAACACAAACCCACTTTGACTTAGAAGTGACGACGACTGCTAAATACCCGCTCCAGTTGCTTAAAGTTCTCTAGCACACGACCTGTACCCAAAACCACGCAACTGAGTGGGTCAGCAGCCACATGGGTGACGATACCAGTTTCGTGACTGAGTAACGTATCTAACCCGCGCAACAAAGCACCTCCCCCAGCCAACATGATCCCCCGATCAATGATGTCAGCGGCCAATTCAGGCGGGGTTCTCTCCAACGTCCGCTTCACCGCTTCCACAATGATCGATAACGGTTCCGACATGCTTTCCCGGATTTCTGGAGCCTTGATTAAAATCGTCCGAGGTAACCCAGACAACAGGTGCCGACCCCTTACCTCCATGGTCATTTCATCCACATCAGGGCTGGGATAAGCAGAGCCAATTTGAATCTTGATTTCCTCTGAAGTCCGTTCCCCAATAAACAGATTGTGGACTTTTTTCATATATTGGGCGATCGCATCGGTTAATTCATCCCCAGCGACCCGCACCGATTCACTCAGCACCGTACCTTGCAAACTGAGGACGGCAACTTCCGTTGTCCCCCCACCAATGTCAATAATCATGTTGCCAGTCGGTTCAGCCACGGGCAACCCCGCCCCAATTGCCGCTGCGACAGGTTCATCGATCAGGTACACATCACGGGCACCCGCTTCCTTGGCGGCATCTTCCACTGCCCGTCGTTCTACACCAGTCACACCGCTGGGAATACCAATCACAATCCGAGGCGCAACCAACCCCTTTCCTTCATTCACGCGACGAATGAAGTGCTTCAGCATCAATTCAGCCGTGTCAAAATCGGCAATTACTCCGTCTCGCAATGGACGGAGGGCGATGATGCTACCGGGTGTGCGGCCTAGCATCTTTTTGGCATCTTCACCAACGGCCAGAGGGATTTTCTCATCCTGATCCATGGCTACGACGGAGGGTTCCTGAAGGACAATTCCCTTGCCAGAAACATAAACCAATGTATTCGCTGTCCCTAAGTCAATCCCCATGTCGCGGGATAGAGAAAACCGATTAAAGAAACCCACTAGTTTTTCCGCTCCCTATCGAACTCGCAATGTTGCGTTACATAATGATAGAACCGAAGTGGATTCTATTACGTTTTGTACCCTTAGTCTAGTCAAGAGACGAGTACGTCCTGCCATCAACCCCTGATGTAACCAAGACGCAAGCCTGAATTAGTCAGGCTTAGCCATCAATAAAGTCTCTTAACAATCCTCAACTCACTTCAGCAAATATTCATGGCAGGACGGGCTGGAGGACTCAACCAATCTCGTTGCCAATGGCTTCCTAAACGTCGCTACAGCAATTTACAGACCTATTAAATACAGCTTAAAATCAGAACACTTACCCAGCATGGATTCAGAAGGGTGAGTCGTGGCCATCCCGCTGCCAGCCGCTATATTAGCGAGTTATTGCTAAGCTAGGTGTATTTAGCAGAATTGATAATCAATACGGCAACCAAGATTACGGCAACCAATGTTTAACTGTTTTGAAACCAGTTTTGAAACCAGTGTTGATCGTTCTACTGAATGGATAGAGCAGTTGGCGATCGCCAACCTTGACCCAGTTTCTCCTGGAATGACCTGTCTTACACTGAGAAGACAAATCGGCAAGTAAAACGGTAAACCAGCATTAAACCAGCATTTAAGTATTAAAAACCTGGGGAAAACCCTCAATCAGGAGATTTTTTAGACTAAATTGATATCTCATAGTCGTATAGCAATATTATACCCGTCCTTGAGAGCATCCTATGAGTCTTAATGTTGTTACCCTAGTTGGTCGGGTTGGAGGGGATCCGGAAGTGAAGTATTTTGAGTCAGGTAGCGTACTCTGCACCATGACCTTGGCTGTCAACCGTTTGAGCCGTAATAGTGAGCAACCGGACTGGTTTAATCTGGAGTTGTGGGGCAAAAATGCCGAAATCGCTGCCAACTATGTCCGCAAAGGTAAATTAATTGGAGTGACAGGTGCCCTGAAACTGGAACATTGGAAAGACCGGAATACAGGGGCAAACCGCTCCAAACCCGTCATCCGCGTCGATCGACTAGAACTACTTGGCTCCAAACAAGATAATGAAGCCAGCATGATGGGGTCGCCGGACGAATTTTAAGGCTTAAGTGCCGCAGCCCACAACCCTACTCTAACCCCGCCCTGTATGGTTCCATCCTCAGTAGATCGAAAACATAGACATCTGTACTTAGTTTGAGGGTTGTTGTGGGGTC
>CAZJZR010000004.1:2392-20797 GCA_964550475.1 uncultured bacterium | reverse complement strand
TTGTATGGATCAGCACACTGGGAACCAGCAAACCCGGCACATTTTAGGCTTATCGGGTGGGAAGGACAGCACAGCGTTGGCTATTCTCTTGCATCAAGAAATTCCCCAAATGGAATATTTCTTCTGTGATACTCACCGAGAATTACCAGAAACTTACGAGTATTTGGAACGGATTAAAGCCAGATTAGGTATCAAGATTGAATATTTAAGCGCGAAGAGAGATTTTGATCACTGGTTAGCCCTTCATGCTGGTTATCTGCCATCACCTAAACGGCGATGGTGTACAGAGCAAATGAAAATCCTGCCGTTAGAGGAGTTTATTGGGAACGATCCAGCTATTAGTTATGTGGGCATCCGGGCGGATGAGCACCGGGACGGGTATATTTCCACTAAGCCGACGATTAAGGCGGTGTACCCGTTTAAGGAACGGGGGTTGGTGAAGGCGGATATTTTGCGGTTGTTGGATGAGAGCGGCATTGGTTTGCCCAAGTATTACGAGTGGCGCAGTCGCTCTGGGTGCTATTTTTGCTTTTTTCAGCGCAAGTATGAGTGGGTGATGCTGCACGAAACCCACCCGGATTTGTTTGCTAAGGCGGTGGAGTACGAAAGCCAGCATAAGGACGGTCGTACCTATACGTGGACTCAGGGGGAAACGTTGCTGCAACTGATTGCCCGCAAGGATCAGATCATTGCCGATCATCAACGGGCGATCGCACGAGAAGCCCAACAACGACCCGATCGCCCCCTAGTTGAAGCGTTAGAGGCGATTTTGGATGAGGAGGATGACACGTTACCTTGTTTAGCCTGTCATTTGTAGAATGGGGGTAACTGCTCAGCGTAACCCTCGCCCTCACCCTAAATCCCTCTCCCAATTAGGGCTACCGTATATACACAAGTTGAAACTGCTATCGCGGAGGGCTGTTTAGCCCCCTAAATCCCCCAATTCTGGGGGACTTTGAATTTCTGTTCCCCCAGAATTGGGGGCTAGGGGGCGGCTCGCCATTGGCTCTGACTAGATTCGATCACTTATGTATACACGGCAGCCCAATTAGGGAGAGGGACTTTGAAACTCCCCTTCTCCCATATTTGGGAGAAGGGGTGGGGGGATGAGGGCAAGACAGTTACGAATGAAGGAGTAACAATGCAACAACCAACTCTTGAACCAGAAACAATTGAGCATCTTAATCCAGTAGCTGCTCGCATGATGTTGGCGGCGTTACCTGTCCCCATTCGCGAGGCATTGGAACGACGCGCTGCCGCAATTGAATATCCGATTGAAGCAGTTTTGGAGATGGCACTTTCCAGTTTTCTCGATAGTGAATCACTGAGTTTTTCTGACTGCAAACCTCGTTATTAACTCGTTGAGTAGCAATGTCTACCTAAACTCTTGCAGGTGGGGAATGCCCACCCTACCTACTGCATCAGGGCAGATGGAGCAACAGTATCGCCAGGAGGTGAGAGCATGACCACAACGGCACCCATTACAACATCGCAACCAACGACTCAACTCACGCCGCAGCCGGTGCGGTTTACGGTGCCAGACTATCACCGCTTGGTGTCACTGGGCTTTTGGGGTGAAGATGACCGGATTGAACTGATTCGAGGGGAGCTAATTCACATGGCTGCAAAGGGAACCGCTCACGAAACCTGCATAACGCGGTTGCTGAGAGTGTTACCTGGGTTAGTGAAGGATCAAGCGACTCTGCGATGCCAGTCTCCGATTACGATCGCGGTTGATGGAGAGCCAGAGCCAGATTTTACGATTGTGCGAAATCGGGCGGATGATTACGAATCGGCTCATCCCACGGCAGCGGAGACGCTGTTGGTAATCGAGGTGGCGGATTCGTCGTTGGAGTACGATCGCACGGATAAGTTATCGCTGTATGCAGAGGCGGGAATTGCCGACTATTGGTTGTTTAATGTTGCCGATCGGTGGTTGGAAGTGTACAGCCAACCAGCGGAGCTGGTGCCGGGTCAGTTTGGCTATTTGCAGCGGCGAATTGTGCCGAGAACGGAGGCAGTGGCGTTGCCGTTGGGTGGGGAGAGCAGGTTGGAGTTGGCGGCGATTTTTGGTGCGGCTGAGTCGTAACCGTTCACTCCCTGTCAGGAGAGCAGCGGGCGTAGCCCGCAACGCTTTGCTTCTGGGGGGAGGTGCATGGTTACGCTGAGTCAGAATAAAGAAATGGCGGTGATGGCTGGAGATGGAGGCTTCTGAACATGGCACTGACAGCCCAGGAATTGGCGGATTTGATGGCGGATGCGCGTCAATTGGAGAGCAATGAACCGGAGATGGAAAGTTCGTTGCACTACGCTCAGTTGGCTCTGTTGGTGGCCTGTTTGGAATGGCTGTGGCGGGAACGCACGGACTTTTTTATTGGGGCAAGTTTGACAATTTATTTCAGTCGGGAACAGTTGAAGCGTCGGGATTTTCGGGGGCCGGATTTCTTTTTGGTGCAACAGACGCAGCGGCAACCCCGGAAGTCGTGGGTGGTATGGGAAGAGGGTGGGCAATACCCGGATCTGATTATTGAATTGTTGTCTACTTCGACGGCACAAACGGATAAAAACCTGAAGAAGGAACTCTATCAAAATCGGTTTCGCACGCCGGAGTATTTTTGGTTTTCGCCGGAAACGCTGGAGTTTGCGGGGTTCCGGTTGGTGAATCAACGGTATGAACCGATCGCGCCGATTCCAGCGGGTTGGTGTTGGAGTGAGGTGCTGGGGCTGTTTGTGGGTGTGCAGGCTGGGATGTTGCGCTATTTTTTGCCGTCGGGGGAGTTGGTGTTAACGCCACAGGAAGCGGCAGAGGCGGCGATCGCAGCACAGACAGAGGCGGAAGCGCGATCGCGGCGGTTGGCAGAGCAGTTACGGGCGTTGGGTGTACAACCCGATACATAGGGTGATGGTGGATGGCTAAAGTCGGCAATAAGAGGGTTAATTGCTTTGGTTTGCTGTCAAAATAACTGAAGTTGCTGATTTTAGGTGTGATCAAGTATCTGGATAAATTGGGCGATAAGTACAAGGATTCGATCGTGGTTTCATTCTTACCCAATAATGTAGACTGTGACGATCGCCCAACTGCGATCTCGATTCGCTGAAGATTTAAACATTTAGGCAGAATTTTGCCAAACGCTTTATCTCCCAACTGGCCGTCGTAACTGATCGCAAAGGCGGCGGACTTTTGATTTAACTGTTCAAGGGCTAATACAAACTCATCAAAATCTATCCCAGATAGATATCTGGAATCCCGATTGCCACATACTCCTTGATAGGGAGGATCCATGTAAATAAAGTCGTCGTTTTGGATTTGTGCTAGTACGTCTCGATAATCCAAACTTGTAAACTTACATTTTCCTTGCAATAGTCTAGAAACGCCTGCGATGTTTTTTCGCATGGTCTCAGGGCGTGTTCCTTTGCGTCGTTTATCTGGGCTTTGATTGAATAATCCTTCAGAATTATAACGGACTGCTCCTTTGACGCATCTGGCTAATAAATAAAGCAGTAATTTGGGATCATTAGTCTGATTAAATCGTGATCGAACCTCAAAATAATGAGCAATGGAGTCTGCATGTTGTTGATGCCATAGCTCTAGATAAAAATCTGCAATTTCGTTGGGTTGCTCGATCGCGAGTTGCAATAGTTCGATTAACGGTTGATTCAGATCATTGAGCCAGAATTGATGGGTGATCTGATGTGCAGAGGTGGCGACGCTAATGGCAGCAGTTCCAGCAAAAGGCTCGACCAATCTGTTGATCGATTTGGGAAGAAACTGGAGGATGTGCTTGGCTAAGTTTCTCTTGCTACCTTGATACTGAATGAAATGGGGTAAATTCGCCATTGCCGCACAAGAACAAATGAGCTGTGTGGACTTTACCACACACCGTAGAGTTTTATGCTATATGCAGCATATTTTTAAGCTAAATATGGCAAGCCTGTGAACACCATGTGGAACACAGACCCAAATAGACTAGCTGCTATTTTTCTATTGAAAAGGAAAAATGATCTGACCCAAATCGAAATGAACGCGCAATCACAATCGTGGGTGATCAACCATTGAGATCAACCGCAACCTTGTGCTATACCTAGTTAACAGCTATTAGTTGAAACTCGACTATACTCCACCTTAATTAAGGTTTGATTATTAAAATTAATTAAGGTTAAGTTGAGTTGCAATGGCTGCATCATTTGACGCAATTGTTACGGTATCGCTTCGTTAAAACTTGTTTGTTTGACCGTTAACACATCCATTCGCGGGAAGTGGTAGATTTTATCGTCCGAAAAAAATCTATCCTTTCTGATTTTGTGGCATTGCTAGATGCCAAATTTTTTTTATGCCAAAACTGCAATTAAGTTTTCACGGTTCCTTTGCGCTGAAAAAAGAGGATCTGTTAAAAATTCTGCACGCCGCAGAGGAGGCAAAGGGCCTGAAGGATAGCCGTGAGAATTTAATGGCTAGAACTGGATTAGGAAACGAAAAGGTTTTGCGAATTAAAGGCTGGGCAATTCGATCCGGCCTAGTCACCCGCGATCGTCTTAGTCCTGAAGGGGCGATCGTCCTGACCCGCGACCCTTACCTCAACTCTCCCATCACCGACTGGCTCATGCACTTCCACCTCAGCTTTGGTGATCAGGGTTTAGCTACTCCTCCCTCCACTCCGGCAGAGTGGGGCGGTTGGACATGGTTTATTTATAGCTTTTTACCCAACTATTTCTCCTTCACGACCGAAAACCTGATCTACGAAGCCCGATCAATCTTTAGTGACGAAACCGATCAAAATCTGGAGAAAAACCTCCGCTACATATTACGGGCTTATACAGAAGATCACGCATTAATGGGTTGTCAGTTCTTACAAGCTCTCAGCAGCGACAAATACATGGCAGGTGATGCCATTCTGCCTAATCCCTACTTAATTGGCTACTTTTTGGCCAAATTGTGGGAACGCGACTATGGTGAAGCAACGTCCATCGTCACCGATGATGTGTTGCACCATCCCATGGGTTTGGTACAGGTGTTGGGGCTAGAACCAGCCACCCTGCAACCCCAACTGGACAAACTCGAAATATTTGGCCTGATTGAACAACGCCGCGCGGTGCCACCGTTTCAGTTAGTGCGCCGTTGGGATACGGCTCTCGCACTGCTGGAGGATGCCTATGCCCACGCTTAAGGATTTGCCCATCACTACCGCAACACCCAGCGATCGCCCCCACCTGTTGATTTGGGATGCAGTCCAAGAAGCCGATCTGGAGCGATTGCGGTTTTACCACGGCACCTACCGAGCCAACTACAGAAAAGATTTGCTGCAACGCCATGCCGCCAAATCCACCAGTGCTTATCTCAGGCTAGATCAACGGGTTAGTCGCGAGATTCAAGCCATTCGTGATCTGTGCCTCACTAGCCCACAGAGTTATGTCCAGCTAGAAGAGTGCGATCGCCTGATTACCTACTTAGCCTGTATGGGTGGGGATAGTCTGACTGTGTTTTGGCAAATGCTGGTTGACTTGCGCCAATTGCCCAAATTGCTGTGGATTATTCTGCCGAGTTCCTTAGTTTCAGCCCAGTTTCCCCGCGATCGTATCCAGGTTGTTGAGGCAAATCCTGCCCAATAGACAGACCTGTGATCCTGCTTTATTCCCTTGCCTCCTCCACGCCAACTCGCACCTCCGCCCTATGCTAATTCGTGACATCGTTGAAATTGACCAGCAAGGATTTGTCGCTGATGCCGTCCAACTGAGCATGATGGCCGACCCCGACAAGAATTTGCCGTTGTGTCAGGGGTTTGTGTTTAACTACGATGCCAATAAACCAAAAGAATCGACCTTAGGCGTTCTGGATGCAGTGCGGCGGAGTTTCCATAGTGCCAACAACCCCAACATTCACTTGATGATTCAAGAGTTTGGCAAGGGTAAATCCCACTTGGCACTGGTGATCGCCAATTTCTTCAAAAATTCGGCTAATAGCCCCGAAGTCATCGGCATTCTGGAACGGGTTAAAGCCGCAACCACCAGCAAAACCCAAGCCATTTATGAGGACTTAGTGGCTTACAAAACCCGTAGCCTGCCTCATTTAGTAATTTGTATTAGCGGTGAAGTGAATGGCGATCTGAATACAAGGCTGTTGGATTCTCTCATCACCGTCTTAGAAGAACATGGCATTACCGGAACACTTGCACAACACCTACTACAAAAACCACTAAATTATCTCAGGCAACTAACTGGTGAGAAACGGATCCAAGCTAATGAGTATCTGACTCAAATTAACGATTCAGGCGATATTGATTTAGATTTACTCATCGATCTCTTGCAAGAGGGACATTACGAACTGTTGCCCACCGTTGTGGCCATTAGTGAACAGATTGAAGGATACGCTATCAACTTTAAATACAACCTCAATATTGAAGAAATCTTAGGAGATATTGTTAACCAACTGTGCACAGGAGAATCGCCACGATTTGCAGGTTTGGTCATACTACTGGATGAACTCAACGCCTACTTGAGGTTATGGCTGAAAAGCCCAACCGCATTAGGGGGATGGGCATTACATAATCTAACTAATGTTTGTAGTCAATTTAAGGGTAAAATCGCGCTGCTGTGTTTGGCACAGGTTAGGCCATCCATGGATACCCAAGTTCCTTTCTTGGAACGTAAAAACTATGAGCGATTTACAACCAGAATCGAACTAGCACCCAGCACCTACGAGCCAAAATCCAGCCTGGAACTGTTAATTGATCGCTTGCTCAGGCAGTTAGAAAACTCGCAATGGACAGAGTTTTTCCAACGTTGGGATAAAGCTCTTCTCAGTGCTTCAAGAACTGTCTATGAGCGATATATCACTGCCTACAGCAACTCTCGCTTACCGTTTGATGAATTCTATCGTCACCTTGGCTTGGGCTGCTATCCACTGCATCCACTCACCGCTTATTTACTCTGCAATTTGGGGTTTACGCAAGGAAGAACCATTATTCAATTCATCAAGGAAGATGTTGCCCAATTTATTCAGCAGCAACCTGTTGAAATTCATGGAGAACTCAACTTTGTTCGGCCTGTTTGTTTAATTGATGCCTTCGCCAGTAACTTTGCCCAACACGCAAGCTATGCGGATTATCTCAAAGCTCACGATGCGATCGCGGCTTCCGCAGAACCCGATGAGTTAACCGTCCTCAAAGCGATCGGTCTTTATTACCTCAGCGGCGACAAAATTACCAAGCCCAATCAAGAGCGACATGAAGAATTGCTCTCGATCATCACGGGGTTTTCATTAGCAAAAACCCGACAAATTCTCGACAAACTAACCGGAACTTACCAAAGTGTTTACTATAACACTGGCAACAACACCTATCGCTTCTATTCTGGCTTCAGCATTGCCGACCTACGCCGCAAGCTAGAGGAAGACATTGAAGACAAAACACCTAGCCTGAGTTCTCTCCTCAAGCACTGTCATCAGAATCTCTCTCGTTATCTAGATAGCCCAACTGTTCGGGCTGAAACCTTTGTCAATAAGTACAAGTTAAATGGGGACGACTGGCAGTTTGAACGCCAAATTTTTACAATTGATGAATTTGAGCGGAAATTATCCAGCGATCGCACAATTCGCGGCCTGAGTGAGCGTGGCTTAATTGCCTACTTCATTGGGGAATACGATCAAGATTTAGCCACCGTAGAGAAAGCCGCAGAAGATGTATTGGCTAAAGCTCCAAAATCAATTCAAGAGCGGGTGATTCTGGCCATTCCGCGCCGAGGCACACGCAACCTTGCCCGTGTCTTGCTGATGAAAACCACCTTAAACACAAAAAGCACCGCTGAAAAGCAAGAATTTGGTCAAGCTCTCACCGAATTAACCAAGCAATTTGATCAGCAGCTTGATGCAGAACTACAAGAAATGTTCGATAGCTGCGTCTACACCTGTGCCCTGATTCATAAGATTCCCCAAGTCGAACGCAAGAGCTTAGAAAAAATCACCAGCAAAATGCTGGAAGAACTCTATCGCTATGTGCCGCCCGTCGAAGGGAAAGATACTCTGCGACTTCGGAGTACCTCCGGTTCCCAAATCATTGGCCATATTTCCCGCCAACTCCTGTCTAATGATTTAAAAGAACCGTTTCCCAATAAGTCTTACAACAACTTGATCGATCCAGTTCTCGTCAAGCGGTGGCGATTGCTAAAACCGGGGCATCCCTCTGGTAATCCCTATGTCGTGCAAGTTCCCCAAGACCCCAATATTCGCGAGGCATGGGACAAAATTTCTGAAATGACGGATATTGGCGATCGCACCCAAACCAGCTTAGAAATCTCCAAAATTTGGGCAGTCCTTTCAGATGCACCCTTTGGGCACAATGAACTCACATTCACCATCCTGTTTACAGCTTGGGCAGCCTATCACCGGGCTGAGATTGAGTTTTCCGGCGGCTTTGGCATTCCTAGAACCAGAAGAGATCAAGTTTCTGTCAAAACTGCGCCTCTCCATGAGTGGGCACAAACCAACATTCTGGAGAAACCCAAAGAATTTGTCCAGGATTGGGTGATTCAGGGTGGGAATAAAATCATTCGCCATCAACCCATTGAAATCAATATTCCTGACTCCGTGCCCTACGATCAGGCTCAAGTCTTAATTGAGCAAATTCAAGCCTATCAATCCTCTGGCGTGCTTGATCCAACGAAAATCCAGGCTCTTGAGAAGAAGTGCAAACAACTTCAGATTGGCATTGATGCCATTGACCAATGGTTTAAGCCCACAACTGAAGCCCAAAAATTACTGAGTCAGTCAGCATCCTTGGAATCTTTGGTACGTCTTTATGCCCCTCTGGAAAATACCCCGCCTCTAGTCATCCGTGAGGGTGTCGTAACCGTTCGAGTCAGTGATCAGCAGCGTGATTGCTGGACTCAAACCCGCAACCACTTAGGCAATACCCTAGAAAAAGTGGTGGCAGACCTCAGCACCCAAGCCCAACTGTTTGAGACGGTAGACAGCGGCTATACCTGTAAAGCAGACATAGAAAGTAAACTAAAAGCCTTAGAAGATGTGTCAGTTCTGCCTGAACGCTTTGCAGAACAGTTGCGGACTGCGGCACAAGTTGCAGAACAGCGGATCAAGCAGCTTCAAGACTCTGCCAAAATCCAAGAACGATTGCTCCAAGCTCAACAGTTATTCAAGACATTAGTCGAGAATTCCCCTCAAAGCCAGTATCGTCGGGTACAGGAGCAAATTCGAGCTATCGCTGATGAAATGCCTGCGATTCAAGAAGAGTCTGAGTACCAACAGATGTTACAGGCGATCGATACTAGACAAGACGAACTAATCCTGAAAATCAGCCGTTGGGCAGATCGATTCTCAGCCGCTATTTCTCGTCACGATGCCTACCAACTGAGCCAGGAAATTAATCGAGAAATTAACCGTTTTGATGATCCAACTAGCCGTCAACAACTAGAGGATTTGAATTCCCGGATTCAGGACAAAATCTTAGAACGGCAAACTGAAGAGGCCGAAGATGCATCATTGCGATCAGTGATTCAACAAGCACAGCAAAAGGTGCAGTTTGTGATCAGTCTAACGAGTTTGATTGACACGATGCAGACCTATGATGAACTGGCGCAATTGTCATTGCCGTTGGCTCGTGTTGATAAACTAGAACCCTATCAAAACGAATTGCTGTCTTTGCAAGCCCAAGGACGGCAGGCAATTGAACAAAAAATTGAGCAGTTATTTCAAAGCTGCGATCGTGACTTGAAAAAAATTGAGGAATATAAGCAATTGAAAATGTATGTTCAACGAGGCCAAAAACTGATCGCTGAACATCCAGATTTTGTCATTCTCCAAGAACGCCTGAAAACCGCAGAGCAAAGTTTAGAAACCAAATACGTTGAACTACAAAAACGTATTGCAGATCAAAAGGTGATACAAGAGATTCAGCAACATAAACTGACGGCTGGAAATACCATTCTAGTCTGTGAACAAATTCTTCAGAAAATTGAAGCTCTAAAGTCACTACTACACTATCCAGAGCAACATATAGATGCGATTCAACGGTTAATCAATGCCTTCCAAGGCAAACGAGACAGCTATAGTTTACGGCTGGATGAACTGGCAGATGAGCTAAAAACAGTTGAGACATTGCCTCAATTACAACGGTTACGCAATGAACTAGCCAAACTAGAATTCGTCTTTAAGGACTCAACCAAATATTCCCGCTATGAAGCCTTCCAACACCACCTGCAACTCGTCGGTGAAGATTTAGAACGGATCGCCAAACTAGAAGATCGCGATCGCCAAATTGCGTCGATGCTAAATTGTGTAGACTTGCTTGCAGCGGTTGAACAAGAAGAAACTCAGTTCCACGACTGCGATCGTTTCCGACTACGTTTAAACAAGTTAGTAGAACACTGCCACCAGACTCAGCAACAATACATCGACCAATTGACCCAATGGCAACAAACTTTAAGATCTACAACTTCTACCTCTACACAAGTGGTTCAACTGCAACGCCAAATCATTGCCAAGCGATCGCAATATGAAGGCTCGGACTACGAACATACTGTCAATTCCCTTACTATTGACGTTGAGCACTTGGGACAACTATTAGCACTCACTGATCTTCAGAAAAGTGACACAATTGAAGCCTGTCAATCTGAAATCGATCGTCTCAATGACTGGAAAGCCTCTCAGGAGAATTGTTCAGAATTAATTGAGCAACGCTTTCAGCAGTGTCTACAACGTTTACAGGACACTCAAAACACGATCCAAACACGACGAATCAATGCCGCTAACCAATGGTTGACTGACTTGCAAAACGATGTCTGTAACCTAGATAGTCTTGTGGTTGCCAGCCAAAAGCTAGATGCAGCCGCGAAACTCCTGAAAAGAATTCGCCAAACTCGTACTCAACACGAAGCTTGGTTCCAAGATGCCCAAAAAGACACCCTGCGTGATGCAATTCAAGTTTGCGAAACCATCCGTAATCACGATCGTGAAAGCCAAATCTTAAGTCTGTTTCAAGAATTACCTCGCGATCAGCGGTTAGCCTTGTATCAAAAACTACCTGCTTATTTAGACTCCACAACGGAGGTATTTTGATGGCCGCAGAGTGGATCAAATTTGGTGAACCTGAAAATGAATCGGAATTGGCCGCAATTCGTTACCTATGCGGACATTTACCAGATAGCTACAAACTGTATACAAACTTGGAAATTTCCCAGGGTGGGCGATTATACGAGATTGACATCATTCTCGTCGCTCCCCATGGTGTTTATGTTGTTGATGTTAAAGGTGTATACGGACGATTAGAAGTTGATCGCGCCAAGTGGTATCCAGAAAATCGTCAGGCTTACGATTCACCCTTGAAGAAGTATCGCCAACACGCCAGAGTCTTAAAAAGCCTGATTAAAGATTACGATCGATTTCGACAAGATGACCTAGACAAAATTTGGGTGCAAGCCACAGTCTTGCTCACTGTTGAAGATGTGATTGTTGAAGATGTTAGTTATGAAGGTACAGAAGCAAAAGATATCACCTATTTAGGAAAGTCTTGCCTTAAATACTTTCAAGATTGGCAAAAACTTGATGATTATTTTATTACGAAAATCAAGCCTTTTCACTCGCTGATTGACCGAGCAATCCATGGACGATCGAAGCCAATCAGCAAAATTAAACGTTATGGATCTTGGGAAGTGATCGAGACGCTGGGAGAGGCAGAAGATCGTTATGTGGAGTATCTTGCCAAGAAGGTTTCAATAGGAATCAGAAACCATACTGCTCGATTACGGGTCTATAAAGTTGATCCGTTACTTGATGCTGAAGAACGCCAAGCAGCTTATAAATTAATTAGTACAGCCTTTCAAGCTGTGTATGATTTGCCCCGGCATGACAATATCCTTGATGTTCAAGATATTGACCTAACCGAGGATGCTGACAGTCTATTTTTAGTAATTGACGATATTCATGGGCAACCCCTCCGACAACACATCAAGAAGCAAGATCTCACTCTAGATCAGATATTCAATCTCCTAGCAGAAGTGCTACGAGCTTTAGATCATGCTCATAAACATGGGGTTATTCATCGCAATATTACACCGGAAACTATTCTTGTCACCACAGAGAAACAAGCAAAACTGACCGGATTTGACTATGCTCGAATCACGGGTGGAACTGGCACAATTGCGGATCAAATTGTTGATGCTTTAGAAGCAGGAATTCTCTATCAAGATGTTGATTGTCAGCGTAATCCAGCTCAAGCATCGCCCCAGTCGGATCTATTTGCTGTCGGCCATGTTTTCTATGAGCTATTAATGGGGCAACCAGCGTTTACAGACCCCGACGATATGTATGAAGCTAATGGGATTTTCCCAGTTCCACCTTCCCAAAAACATACTCGCCTTCCTAAAGGGTTTGATAGTTGGCTACAAAAACTCTGTGCATTTGATCGCCGTGATCGTTTTACTACTGCGCGAGAAGCCCTTGATCAACTTACACCATTGTCGAAACCAACCTTAGATTTGAGCAATCTGCCCAATGGAACGGTGTTAGATAATCAGTTTAAAATTATTCAGCGTCTAGGGCTAGGCAGTTTTGCAGTCGCTTACAAGGTGTTTGAAATCTTCAGCGAAGATTTTCAAGTTATGAAGATAGCTGTGCGTGATGATCGCTCATTATTTGAGCGAGTTCAGCAAGAGTTTAAAATCCTCTATAATACGCTCAAAAATCCGCATCCTAATATTGTTACAGCCCGATGGGCAGGGCAGCTTAAAGAACACGATAATACACCATATATATTGTTTGAATTTGTCGAAGGACAACCCATCGAACAATTACTGGGCACTTTCTCGTTAGACGAAGCAGTTCAGATCATTAAACAAACTGCTGAAGGTTTGAGATATTTACATCAGCAAGATATTCAGCACCAAGATATCAAACCCGCTAACTTGCTCCATACTGCCCAAGGAGTCAAGATCATTGATTTTAATGTTGCCGTTTCAAAAACAGATGAATCAGCTATCACAGCGGGAACTCGGCGTTATCTTCCACCGGGTTTCAAAGTTTCAGCAACTCCTTCAGTCCGCGATCGCGTTGACCGTGACTTATATGCGTTAGGAATCACGGCTTATCAATGCATCACCGGACATTACCCCTTTGATGATCCACAACCCGTTATAGGTCAGTGCTGCAAAGATCCCCGTCAATTTGAAGGATGTGAGGATCTTAGTGATGAGATGGTTGAGTTCTTACAACGGGCGATCGCTCCACAACAATCCGAACGGTTTGAATCAGCCGAAGCTTTGCTAACAGCACTCAATAGCATTTCATCCGTCAAAGTTGTTCATACAACTCAAACAGAAGAACAACCCCTTCAGTTAGCTGAAACTATTCAACAACCTGAAGATTGCTCAACAGAAAACGATCTACTGGAAAAAGTTCAGGAATTTGTACACATCACCACTCCAGAACAGCCCAAACCTCTGAAGTTGTCACAGCAACCAATCGCCTCCATCAATCCTCCACCAATTTTCCCCGCCATCTCTGGAATTGCATCCGCAACCCCGCAACCAGCTACAACTTTTTCAAAATTTGATTTATTTGAACTGCCATCCAGCCACCAGCAAGTTCGTCCTAATCCTGATCACCCCATTGTACTTGACCCTTCAGGAGCCTATCCTGTCCCAACAGGCTATATCCTGATTAAGACTGAACTCGATTGGATGAGTTACTTTGGTACCAGCAACTCACCGTATTGGGTGAGTGGACAGACTCTCTGCAATTGGGCAAATCTTTGGTTGCAAAGTTGGCATCATACGGATCAAATTGCTGAAATTAAACAGCCTCCGAAGGAAAGACTAACTGAACTGTTATATCCCTCAAAGGTTCCTGAAGAGTGGACAGAATCACAGTGTCTCGCTGTTGTCATGCGACTGGAAAGCTATGAGGATCAACCCATTGCACACTTACTAGCTGACCTCACTGCAACTGATCCGCAGATTTGGCTAGATGTACCATCCCTGGACAATCTAGCTCGCTGGTTGCCCATCCAAGTTCCCCCAGTTGCAACCGTCTTAGAACAGGTTTGGCAAAATCATCGTAGCAACAACGAGTGGAGTTCCTATTATCAGACTTCCGACAAACAACAACTGTTGAAACGCTGGTTAGGTATCGCAGAACCAGTTGTAACTGAGCTAGGTGCTTATCCTCTCGATATACCAGCAGAAATCGTTGCAGAATTTGATCAATTCTGGGAACAAGAGCTTTATCGCACTAACGCGGCTGTACTGGATTCTCTCAAACTGTCTCAGTATGCTGGCCAAAAGCGTATCGCTGATCTGGCCTACTCCATCATGCGGCAACATCCAGCTTTTATTACTAAAACCAGAGAAACAAAATTAAGACCGTATCTGAGTTATCAACAATACGGAGATCTACAACAACGGCACCGACCACTCCAACCAAACCCTTTAAGTTTAGATGCGTCTCCTCAGGATGCCTTGAATTGGGTGATCCAAGACTACTTACCCTTACGGCATTGGGAAACAGTGATTGATCAAACACCCCAAGGGCAACGGGTTAGTGATCAGTTGGCTATCAGCTTTGAAGATTGGATATTAGAACATTATCCAACCCTGAAAGTGGATGCAGTTGCCAACTCTTGGCTTAATTATAATGTCTGCCATCATGCCCAACAATGTTGCAGAAATGCCCCAGTCTTTTGGGTGGTTGTCGATGGGTTAGGCTGGCTAGATCATCACGAATTAATCACTTATTTGACTGAACACAAACAACTTCAGGTTGAAGTTGAAATGCAGCCTCGATTTAGCATTTTACCTACTAAAACAGAGTATGCGAAATGGAGTTTATATAGTCAACAACTTCCCAGTCATGAGTCTCGTTTAGCGACATCTCAGGCAGGGGATGGTTTTACGCTAACGAATGCCCGTCGGTATACTGACAATGATGTGAAAAAAAAGCGATTACAAAAGGATCTAAAGCAACAAGCCTTCCAACTATATTGCTGGGATACAGACCGCTTTGATCATCTTTATCATGATGAAGTTGATTGGCAAGAACTGTATACCGTTAAACGATCGCGAGAATTAAAACATATTGCTGAAGATATTTTGCGCTTTGTAGAAATACATCCTCAAAAAGATAATCTGACGGTGATTATCGCCAGCGATCATGGTCAAATTATGGGCACTTCTACTCAACTAACTCCTATCCCTAGTAGTTTAAGTGAAGCAAAAGGTCGGATGGCGATTGGTGAAACCGATGATCAACGATTTGCTGTACTCATGGCTGAACGCTATGGTCTTCCCCATCCCATCAGCGTTATTCGAGGATCAGCTAGTTTTAGTTCATTTAACTACGGGGATGATAAAAGTAGTGTTGGCTGTCATGGAGGGCTGTATCCAGAAGAAGTTGTTGTTGGCTTTTCTGTCTTAAAGCGTTCTGTTCAGCGTTTGCCTATACGTGTGATTTGCTCTGGCGAAGGCAAGGCAGGGGAACCGGGTAAATTAACGATCACAATTACAAACCCAAATTCTGTTAGTTTGACTAACCTGAAACTATTTATTCAACAGTTAGATTCCTTAAAACAAGGTCAAGAACTATCTGCTATAGTTCAAGCTAGTGGAAGCCTAAGTGTAGATATTCAATTATCGAACTATCCTACATTATCACCGTCTCATCAAGGAAATTGTTTATCTCTCACAGGCCAGTTAGAGTTTAACTATCAAAATGCTGAACCTAGTTCTGTTTGTTTAGACCAAAAATCCAAAATTGTCATTAAACAGATATTTAGTAGTGGCATAGAGGGGCTTGATGAATTCTTCTAATATCAACATCTATAACAGCGATCGAGTTCGCCAAATATTTGGCAATTTAAGCATTGATAAAACTCGTTTACCTTCTAGTGGATTAAGCGAAGCAGGGGTTCCCAGTTTTGTCGCTGAATGGCTCTTAGATAAAATAGTGCCTGGAAATGGAATGCTTACTTTGGAAGAAAGAACCAAAGTAGATAGCTTTATTTCTAAAGCTTTTCCTCGCAAAGATGACCGCAACGTTATCTTGTTTAAACTGACTCAAGGAGAGGTTTATAAACTAATCGCTTTGTTACAAGTTCGGGTGAAATTAGAACGTAATCAAGGGGTGATTCCTGACCCACTAGCTAAAATTCCAGTTCTGAATCTCAATGACTGTTCAATTTCCACTGATCTAATTGAGCGTCATGAAATGCTCCTCCGTCAAGGGGTTTGGGGCAAGATATCAGTAGGCTTACTCTCGGATGGAACCCCTGAAATCATTGATTTTGACCCATTCCAATGTTCCTCTGTTGATCTAGAGGCTTATGCTAATTGCCGTGCTCAGTTCAGTGTTGAAGAATGGCGAGATCTACTCTTTTGTTCAATGGGATATAACCCAGATCACCCCAATTATTCTCCTGAGGCGAAGATCTGGATATTGTCTCGATTATTAGCTCTGGTTGAGTCAAATTACCATGTGATGGAATTAGCTCCCAAAGGAACTGGCAAAAGTTTTGTATTTGAGAATATCAGCAGCAAAGTTACCTTAGTGAGTGGTGGTAAAGTCACCCCCGCTCAGTTGTTTATCAATGGTAGAACTAAGGAAGTTGGTTTATTAGGACGACATGATGTTGTTGTATTAGATGAAGTTCAAAGTTTAGTCTTTGAAGATCCAGATGAAATGATTGGCCCCCTGAAAAACTATCTAGCTAGTGGTCGTTATAACCGAGCCGGATTTGCAGATGTCGCCAGCGATTGTTCTCTAGTGATGCTTGCTAATATTGAGTTAGATAGTAATCTACAGCCTAGAAATCCTGACCACTTAATGGTAGATCTACCACATTTCTTCGCTGAAACAGCATTTCTCGATCGCTTCGCCGGGGTCATTCCTGGTTGGAAAATTCCTAAGTTTAATCGAGAAATGGCAGCATCTCAGGTTGGATTAAAAATGGATTTTTTTGGTGAAGCATTACTTAGTCTTCGTCGAGACAATCGTTTCTTTTCTTTCGCACAACAGCACACCCAGTTTAATCATACGACTACAGTTAGAGACCAAACCGCCATTCTCAAATCTGCCGCTGGCTTTCTCAAAATTTTGTATCCTCACCTCGATCTTACTCTGGCGGATTATGAGCGCGATTGTCTAAAGCCAGCTTGTGAAATCAGGCAAGCAATTCGTAATTCCCAATATTATCTCGATGAGGAATTTCAACAATTTGGTCGAACACTTGTTGTTGAGACTCGATAATGTTTTTTGTGATTTATCAATCTTTTACCAAGAAGTAGAACAAGCCGATCTTAATCATTTGCAAAGATGATTTAGAGGATGATCTGAGGTTCGCTCAATATTCATGTGGGGTTAACACTGTAGTGATCCTGTTTCTTCCCCATAGTTGTGTATAAATCCAAATCAACTTGTCTCTGATCATAAACTCACTCAAAATTGAACCATCTTGTACAATTAATGCAACTAAATTGATCTGGGCTTCTTCTTCTACCTGTGATCGATTCCTAATCAATTCTTCAACAGATAGATCTATTGAATTGATATGTCCTATATTGCCCCAATCCCCAAACTGATGACGTTCTAACAATATATTAATTTCAGCATCATTTAGAAAAGTTGCAATTATAGGGGTTACCACTATTTCTCCAAGTTCTAGCCGATGATTTGTTAATTGATCACCTGTCATCGTTCTTGCTCCCATTGCTATCAGAACTGCACAAGGAGAAATAGCGTTCCTATCATGCTATACAATTGCCCCTGAGCCATGCTTTCTGATACTATCACGAACTACTCATTTTAACTGAGCTATGTTCCATCGGTACAGAAAGAAGGCGATCGATGTTGCCAATGGATTGCCATTAATGGAGCCAAGTGAATACTGTCGTCGTTGGGTTACCCACATTCAGCCTGGAGAACGCGGTTATCGGGCTGAATGTATTCGTGCATTAGAAAGAGCCACATTTGGCGTTTACAAATTCGACACCATCGATCGCAACTGGGGATCAGACTTTGAACGTCGGCCTGAATCAGCCTTAGAACTATTACGAGTCGCCAATATGCTCAACGAAATCGACATTGGCCTTGACAGCTTAAATACGTCAATCGTCGAAATTCTCTCCAAGGTCAAACAAGTCGCCCCCCACCGTCGAGATGACGAATAGCTCATCTTTAATGAGTGAATTAGTTGATTCTCGCCGTTGAGTTGCCTATAGTGCAGGAGTAACATTACACTCCACTGCCTCAGCAGCACGTACCATGGCTGAAGAATTTTTACCTGACTCCATTCCGGCGGACTCTTCCCCTGTCCCCGATCGCCAACCCATCCGCCATGTCCTCTACGGTTCCAAAGTCGCGATCGCCCGTACCATTGCCATCCTGCACCTCAAAGGCTACGCCGAACCCCT
>CAZJZR010000004.1:0-2353 GCA_964550475.1 uncultured bacterium | reverse complement strand
GTACATCAGCATCCTCACCCGTCAACTGCCCATTGATTAGCGATCGCCCCCCAACCAACAGATTGGCCAATGTGAGTACAGCATTCAGTAAATGGTTGTGAATCATCCCCAGTCGCCAACAGGAGCCGACCAAGGCAGAGAAACAGTTAGCCAACACGTTCTAAAATCCGCCATGTAAGCTAGGAAGTGATGGGTCACCTCAGAGACAAGCCGTACCTGGATTGCGTTACAGCTCATGGCTACCACCACGCTGAACATTGTGGAGCATCCGCAGCATCCAGCCTTGTGCTAAGTGGGCAGAATCCCCACACACCTGACCCCATACCTACGCCAGATCGACACACAATATCGCAATGAACAAAGTCGCCGTATTTGGTAACGCTGGAGGCGGAAAATCTACCCTGAGTCAACGCCTAGCTCAAGCCACAGGGTTACCCTTGTTCGCCTCAGACATGATGAAATTCAAACCCGGTGGTGGTGAAGTCCCTTATGAAGAGTACAAAGCCGCCCACGATCGCATTCTGCAACAAGACCGTTGGATCATTGATGGCTTTGGGTCGTTGGATACGGTGTGGGAACGGCTAGAGGTAGCTGATACGTTAATTTACGTCGATTTGCCAATTCTGCGGCATTATTGGTGGGTGACTAAACGGTTGCTCAAAGGGGTAGTGGTGCCGCCCGCCAATTGGCCTGCCAATAGCCCACTGTGGCGCGGCACGATGAATAGCTATTACGTAGTTGGCCTCTGTCACACCAAACTTACGCCCAAATATCGTGACTATGTAAACCGGGTGAAGGAGACCAAGCAGGTATATCATCTGCGATCGCCGCAGCAGATCAAAGCGTTCTATCAGTTACACAATCTCTGAGGCACCATTTAAGAGAACCGATTGTGAACAAATCCCTGTTAATTGCTGTTAACGTCATCTTCGCGATCGTCTGTGTGGCAGCCTATGTGCTCAACATTGGATGGTATCGGTTCGTCTTTGCCCTTATCTTAGTGCCGCTTTTGCTGCTGCACTTCATTCTGCACATTTTTTTGGCGATCAAACCAACGACAACCCAGCGAGTCCTCTATTCCTGTGGCAGCCATGTGGCGGCAGCGATCGCCCTGATTAGTTGGCCGGACGTATCCGACACCCCGCCGTACTATGCCGTCTTCGGGTTGTACAAAAGCCCGCCTGATTTCTTCTGGCCGCTGACTTACCTCAGTTTTGCCGCCTCCATCATTCTGAGTGCCCTAGCCGTATTTGGCTCCGGCACTCGACCATCACAGTAAAAAAATAACCCTTGGCACCAGCGGCAAAGCCACTAACCAAAGGTCAAATGATTATTAGGCAATGGGCATCAGTGTCAAGTTAAGCAAAAAGTCTGGTTGTCAAGCAGACTTAAGAATTCCTCGAATCCGTTGATAATCAACGGGTCTAGAGCAACATCTGTTTACCCATCACCAACCTGAGAGGCTGTTGGAAAAGGTATCTAAAACGTTGATTTTGCCTGCGCGAGGCGCACGCAAAATCAACGTTGAAACCAGTCTCTTACGCCTGCATCGCTTCGCGGGCGGCGGTGGCTTCGTCGGGGTGGATGCCCAAGCGGGTGAGGTTGATCCGGCCTCGGTTGTCGATTTCGCGGATTTTCACCACCACTTCGTCGCCGACGGACACCTCATCTTCCACCTTGCCAACGCGGTAGTCAGCCAGTTGGGAAATGTGGATCATGCCTTCCTTACCGGGTAGCACTTCCACAAACGCGCCAATCGGAATAATCCGGGTGACTTTTCCGGCGTAAACGTCGCCAGCGTTGAGCTTGCGGGTCATGCCTTGGATGATGCTGCGGGCGCGTTTGGCCTTTTCGCCATCCACGGAAGAGACGGTAACGGTGCCGTCGTCTTCGATGTCCACCTTGGCTCCGGTTTCTTCGGTAATCCCCTTGATCGTCTTACCACCGGGGCCAATCACCAGACCGATGAACTCGGGGTCGATCTTGAAGGTGAGCAGGCGGGGGGCATAACGGGACAGGTCGGCTCTGGGCTTGTCGATCGCCTCCAGCATCTTACCGAGGATGTGCTGACGGGCAGGCTTGGCTCGGTTAATCGCATCCGCGACAATCTCCATGGCCAACCCGGTGATCTTCATGTCCATTTGCAGGGCGGTGATGCCTTTCTCGGTGCCTGCCACTTTGAAGTCCATGTCACCCAGGAAGTCTTCAATGCCTTGGATGTCGGTAAGGATGCGAACTTCATCGCCTTCCTTAATCAAGCCCATGGCGGCACCGCTGACGGGTTTGGTCAGGGGCACCCCGGCATCCATCAGCGCGAGGGTGGAGCCGCAAACGGAACCCATGGAGGTGGAAC
>CAZJZR010000003.1:3122-22106 GCA_964550475.1 uncultured bacterium | reverse complement strand
GCCAGTCATCGAGGACATCAAACCATCCTCGTTGAGCCGATACGCGCCCGACTGCAATAGTCATGGCGTAAACTCCAAGTGAAACAATTAGTGAAAACGAGTTAAGACGTAATCCTAGACTGACCCACTTGCCCGTGCTCACGGCACCGAATTATAAATCACAAACTGCCGGATGGCTGACGAAATAATGAATCGGCATAACCAATCCGGAGTGCGGTGAGGCACTCCCGTTTGCGATCAACTGAATGATAAATAATGAGGGCGATTGGAGCTTGGCAGGAGGAAAACAGTCAAGAACGAAAAATCACAACTCGGAAAATGAGAAAAAGTATTTACCTTTCTTCATCAAATTATAGATATACTTCCTGGAAATTTTCAAACTGGAAGTCAGTTTTCTTGCCACCAACTTGTCAAATTGCTGGACATGGAGTTGAAAGCCTGGTTGAAAAGGTGGCTAGTGGAGCATCACAGTTAGTTTTCAGAGTAAGTTTCTACGGACTTTACCCTGAAAATAAAAGTTGACAGATCAATACAGGCTCGATGTTGAGCGCGCTTCGCACACGCAACATCACCTTTTAAAGCATCGTCTGAGGTTAATGCAATGTCATCAGGGTGACCAGACCTTGTTGTCCTAGCAGCAACTCTCGTAACAAACTGCACACCCCAACCCAAATGATCGGGGTAATGTCTACACCACCAATTGGCGGCACCAGTTTGCGGGTCACCAAGAGAAATGGTTCAGTAGGCCATGCAACCAAGCTAAAAGGCAACCGATTCAGGTCAACTTGGGGATACCAAGTCAAGACAATCCGAAAAATGAAGAGTAGGGTCATGCCTGCCAAGGGCAGACCTAAGAGCCAAGGGGTTATCACCAGCCAATCCATAGTGTCATTCCGGAGATTAATTCCGCGATCGCCGTTCTCTTGCTACTAACGAAGATGTCCAAAAGGATTCTGCGACGTTAAGTTCGCCTCACCAATCGCCTACCACCGATCGCCTTAACAATTCTTTAGTATATCAGTCTGCTCGATAAGAACCGATGGAGCATTACAGATTATGTATAGCCTGTTACGAATTACTACTTTCCGCCACAAAAATAAGTCTAAGTACCTACGAGAGAGTATTCTGATCCCTGACGATGCGATTCCGGCGATGGGCTTGTTCTCCTAGTCGGCGCGATCGCAGACCTAGGTGGTGCTGAATCGCAGGATAAATTGGAACTTCGTTCCAATTCATTCAACTGCTAATTCATATCCTGATTCAACAACGCCGACCTGATGGGCTGAATTGGTGATGGCACAGCAGTGCACATCCAGATTTCGCTTGGGCAAATTTCGCTTGGGATTTGGCTTTGCCATTGTTCCTAATGACATCAGGTGTAACCATTCAGTTTCCCCACCGTCAAGCCGGTTGCGGATGTAACCCGCTGGCTCCTCCCCTAGCACAAGTGAACGACTGCCATCAGGTAGTTGACTGTCAACAAATTTGCTCTATTTTTCAAGTATTTTTCAATATTGAGGTCGCTTGCCATGCCAATTCCTCTTTTAGAATATCCCCCCTCTTCTCAGAACCATCGTGTCCCCGGTTTTGAGGTGTTCGGTGATGAACAACCCAGAATTTATACAACTGAAAACGCGCTGGCCAGCAGTGAAATGGATGAATTGATCATTGCTGCCTATCGCCAGATCTTCCATGAACAACAGATGTTGGCGAGTAATCGACAACTCGCTCTGGAATCCCAACTCAAATGCAGACAAATCACTGTGCGGGAATTTATCCGTGGTCTGGCGAGTTGCGATTCATTCCGCCGTCTGAACTATGATGTGAACAATAACTATCGCTTTGTAGAACTGTGCGTCCAACGGATTTTAGGGCGTAAGGTGTATGGCGATCGCGAGAAAATTGCTTGGTCAATTGTCTTAGCCACAAAGGGTCTACAAGGGTTTATCAATGCCTTAGTCAATAGCGACGAATACACCGAGTGTTTTGGTGATAACACCGTTCCCTACCAACGCAAACGGATTCTACCGCAACGGGCAATGGGTGAATTGCCGTTTGAACGGATGGCGCGTTATGGAACCGACTATCGGGATCAATTACCCCAACCAACCTTGACTCAAGGAACGTTCCCAATTCGTTCACAAATGTCCGCAGTGCGCTGGGATTGGCAAAAACGCACTCCGGACTCGGTTGTGAAAGTAGGGTCTGCGATCGCTTACAGCGGTGGTGTTTTATTAGCCATCGGGATCCTGAGCGTCTTCCTCAGTTTCTTTGGCTGGGTGCAACTGTAAAAAGCGGGTGTTGCTGAATAGGAGGATGAATTGAAACTTCGTTTCAATTCATCCAACTCTTAGAGGATGCTTGAAAAGTGTCTGGCGGTTAAAACCGCGACTACACGGGCAAAGTCCGCCTACGCGGACTGAAGAAAATCAAGGATTTCCATAACCTGCGTAGGCAGGTTTTGTCCGTATAGCCGCGACTTCAGTCGCCAGGGCTACATCAAATAGGGCTTTTAAAACACCCTCTTAGGTCATCCCTAAATTCAGCAACGCCAAAAGCGTTTGATGAGGTACGGACAAGGGGCTTAAGTCCCTTGTTCGTAAGGTTGTAGTTGAATACTTGGCCTGCACGGTGTGTTGAACAACGCGACATGCACCAGACAACACACTTCGCTAGGTGCAATGCCCATATACACCCGCCAAACGGAGGGTTTCGCTTAGCTCTTAACCGAGCCATGCCGTAATCAAAACAAAAAAGAGGGCATGAGTCGCCATTTCACAAAGCAGCGACCATGCCCTATTAATATTGGTTATTTTTTAAGACAGTCACAGATTTACAGTCATCTCAAGCAAACTTGGAAAGAAACCCGAAACAGCAACGCCTACGACTTGCTGAGGCTAATAATCGGTGAGGAGTTTGAACAGTTGTGCAACCATTGAGCAGTTAATGAGCAATTAAATCTTGTCTCAATAACCGAACCAGTTCACCCACGTTTGGTCAACATAACTTTAACGATTACGTCGCTGTAACTCAATACGGCAAATCGTGAAACCGTCCTAAAAGCTAGAATGACCTAACGCATCCGCCGCTTGCGCCGAGACGCGACTGTCTTACGTTTCCGCTTTTCCAGCGGAGTTTCAAAATGGCGGCAACGTCTTACATCAGAAAGAATACCAGCCCTGGAAACCTGACGCTTAAACCGTCGCAGAGCCGATTCAATACCCTCGTTTTCACCTAAAACGACTTGAGTCATTCCTACCTGATTCCTTGTCAACAAAAATGTAATGGGTGTGTTAGTGGAATTCTTATCCAAGCTAGAACAACGATATAAGCTGAGACAGCCTTACACGAGAGTCTGAGCCAAAATAAGAGCAGTTTACTAGGCATGAACCTTTAAGATATCACAACCTAGTCATTAATCCGCGATTTTGCATACCCGGATGACTGAAAACTGTGTCTTCAAAGCTGCATGGCATTAACCGCAGCTCAGGTTAGTGAGCCGAGACAGGAGTGATCCAGACTCTACAACATCCCCTTCAAGATCGATAAGTCAACAGCACCAAAGTTAGTGCTCAGGGCAATGTTTATATTTTCTAGAATCTTCACTAGCCATTCGACAGATTCACGAGTGTACTGCTCATAATGATTGAACAGAATGGAACACCGCTTTTCTAAATAAGGCTTGACCTTGGCACACAGTAGAACAATCTTCAACAATAGTCCAGCGGTCACAATCGGACCAACATTGGTAATTAAGTCAACTAGGACAAAATGTTGAGGCTTGCGGGGGCTTTCCACAATCATGAACTTTAACAACTGATCACATGTCCGCACCAGCAAGAAATCATCGAATTTCTTGGAATCACTATCTGGCAAGGTATTCATCAACTGAGTTTGCAGTTGAGTCTTAAATCGTCGCCGCCCATAATCATCGTCCACAGAAGATGCAATATAGGCGTAGAGGTCGTCCTTAAATTCTCGGTAAGAACGAGCACCCTGCATATGAATCCGGAAACTTTCAGCATTATCGCGATAAGTTTTACCGTGTTCTGCCTTACCGGCAAACTGCTTGAGAGCCGAGGATAACTCACGGTCATTTAACAAGGTGGGATTATGTACAGGTTGGATGATGTTAGACCGATTTTGGTTCTGATTGGCTACACGCACCCGGTAGGTCACATATTTAGACAAATCAACTTCAAACTCATGCTGCCGCTCTTGTTGCACTTGGCGGATCGTTTGTTGCTGCTCGTAGCTGCTATCCTCACTCATTAAACAATGCTCGTACAAGTAAGGATAGCGACGAATTAACGTACCTAAGGGACGAGTGCTACCCCCTGCCTCTGCTCGTTCATCAATGACACTGGCTAAACGAGAAAGGGTTAAAAATTGTTCTGTTTCGAGGAAGAGCGCAACTAGCTCATGCAAGCGACGGATGTAGCGAGAACGAGGTGAGACAACACCACGACGGGCAGGTTGCCCATTAAATACTTCAACTAGTTCAGGGATGGCGGCTTGGAGCTGGGGTTGCAGTTGCCAGCGGTTGATCAAAATGTGGCAGCACCGATTCAGGACAAATTTGAAGTCCTGTTCGGCTTGCTTACTGGCAACAATTTTGTCAAGGGCGGCAACAATTTGCGTGTCTTGATAGCCAGTTCCATCAATAAAGAGAGCATGGAACCGCTCAATCAGTCGATGCGGCGGCTCATTCTGCACCATATGAAGCAGATGGTCATAAACCATTTGCTCCTCAGGTTTTTCGTTGCGGTGTTCAAAAGTAGCCACGATTTTCGCTCCGAGACTCAGCTTATTGTCAGCTTAACGACCTGCACTATGATGGGGCTGCTCTTTAGATAACTAACGATCAAGATTGAAGCAAGAGTTGCTACAACTGCACAACTAACTTGATAAAGCACCACTTAACAGACCACCCTAGCCTAAACCAAGGCTAAAAGTCATGAATGTATTAGCTATATGAATACGTCAATTAAAGTATCCAAAAGTACACTTTGCACTGAAGTTTATATCTTGAACCAATCTAACTATTTAGATACTACACGAGGCTTTGGAGAGCAGTCGTGATTGAGATCACTGACTCTTGAATTCTTTACTGGAAAATGTTTCGACTTCATTATGGGGGTATTTTCGGACAAAATCAATAAAGGTTTGATGAAAATTGTGGGAGTCGCGATCGAGATCTACATACTGAAAACAATTGGATTAAGAATGGGACGACAGCAGCCAGTATTTTCATCCAGTCTTTTAAGTGAATTTGACGAATCAACTGCGGGGTCAGTGAGGTGGCTCTGGCTGACACGACTGTAAGGAGTTGAATGCAGGTTCAACCCCAAGTATCCTATGGATAAAGCAAGATGCCTATATGACTATATACACTTAGAGTTGAATAGCTAGTGATGGGAAGCTTCGATGATTTTTCGCAGTTATTCAGGTTGATGAACGCTTAATGACTGCCTGAGTAAAGGGTTGAGCAACCTGTTGTTTGCGATCGCCACATCACTTTGGCGCGTATTAGTGCGTAGACAACTTATTGCATAGAAGACCTGAGTACATCGAAAAGGAGTACTCGTATCCGAGAGATTGTCTGTGAATGGCTACGATGATTTTATGCAGATGCCGCGTCACGTACTTACACCGTAAAACTCATAGATTAAAATTCACAGAACGAAATTTACCACGGCGAAAATGCATAGATTAAATAACCCTATCTCAAGATACTGAACTCAATTTATTTCGGCGTGGTTTTTTGATGAAGATCTGATGAAGTTGAGAGACTTAAGCTTAAGAGTTTGATGAAGCTGTCCCATAACCCATCCTGCGTAACCATTCACATCCCCCCATAAGACCCCCCATAAGAAAAGTGTTCCGGGCTACGCCCGCTTGTTCCTCCCCTGGGTCGCCCACGATCGCCGAGCAACACGCTACAGTAGCAGTATCCGTCCATAGTTACCGATAGCTGTAATCACCCATAGCCGTCAGTCATCAGTCAGCAGTGACAGTCCTGCTTGCGGGGCATGACGATATGATGCGGATGCTGGTTGTATGACATCGAAGTTTACCCGCTTTAGTCCTAACGCCAATTTACTCTTCTCCTATGTCCATTGCTACTCCGCCCGCGCCTTCCATTGATCAGAAGACCGTCATTCGCTTGGAACAGATTAATAAGGTCTACGGTTCTGGTGAATTGCAAGTGTCGGCTCTACAGGACATTAGTTTTCATGTGGAGGAGGGAGAATACTGCGCCATTATGGGGGCATCGGGTTCTGGGAAGACCACGTTGATGAACCTGATTGGCTGTTTAGATCGCCCGACCTCTGGCCATTACTATCTGGATAATGTAGATGTCGCTGGGTTGGCAGATGCGGAACTGGCGCATGTCCGTAACCTGAAAATTGGGTTTGTCTTTCAGCAGTATCACCTGTTACCCCAACTGAGTGCCTTGGAGAATGTCATTTTGCCGATGATTTATGCCAAGGTGCCCAAGGTAGAACGGCGGGAGCGGGCTACGGATGTGTTGCAACGGGTAGGTATGGGTAACCGGTTGCATAATAAGCCGAATCAATTGTCGGGGGGGCAACAACAACGGGTGGCGATCGCCCGTGCATTAGTTAACCGTCCGGTACTTTTACTGGCGGATGAACCGACGGGTGCGCTGGATAGCCGCACAACGGATGAGGTGATGCATCTGTTTAATGAGTTAAACGCGAGTGGGATTACGATTGTGATGGTGACCCATGATGCGGATGTGGCACGGTTTGCTCAACGAATTGTTTGGGTGCGGGACGGGCATATTCTCAATCCTTATCTCAAACCAGAGGAATTGGATCAGGTGTTGCAACATGCCTAGGATTCTGTCAACGTAACCGTTCACATCCCCCTATGGGAAAAGTGTTGCGGGCTACGCCCGCTTGGTTCTCGCCTGACGGGGAGTTAACGGTTACCTGTCAACTGCTGTGTTGAGGGACACTTTCGACAGACGTTACTCTAAAAGCTAGCTGTGGTTCCAGTGGTGCCGGGATGCTGAGAGGGTGCTTTAAAGCTTGATTGTTCGCAGCCTTTTGCAACAGCGTCTGAGAAAGTTGTCCAGTTTATCCAGATTTTTCGATCGATTGGACAATACTCAATCTATAATCAGAAATTGCGAGTTTTTAAAAAGCCATGCACGCGCAGGAAATTATCCGTTCTATTGAAGCGGAACAAATGAAGTCCGATCTGCCCACGATCTACATCGGTGACACGGTGAAGGTTGGGGTTGTGATCCAAGAAGGTGGAAAGGAACGGGTACAGCCCTATGAAGGTGTGGTGATTGCCAGAAATAATTCTGGAATTAACCAAACCATTACTGTACGCCGCATATTTCAAGGGGTTGGTGTGGAACGGGTTTTCCTGGTTCACTCTCCCAGGGTTGCCAGTATCAAAGTTCTGCGTCGCGGTAAAGTGCGGCGGGCTAAGTTGTATTACCTCCGCGATCGCGTCGGTAAGGCCACTCGCCTGCAACAACGCTTCGATCGCGCTCTGTAAGTACAGTCAATCGATTAGATGCGTCAAATCGATTACCAACTTGGCATCGATCAAATTTTCTAGCAGATTTTCCGGATTTTTTTCCGTCAACCCCAGTTGGCTCAAGGGTGTCTTAATCGTTGAGTCGGCTGGGGTTTATCATGTTCACGGGTATCTTTTGTTAAGCCGTTGACTGAGGGTTGTGGAATGACCATGGAATTTTGGCAGCAGGTGCTGGCGTTCGCAGAAACCACAACTCAACAGGTGGGGGCACAACTGCTCAAGGATTTTGGTCAGGTAAAAGCTACAGAAAAGAGTGATGGTAGTTTAATTACCCGCTGCGATCGCTGGGCTGATGATCAGTTGCGAGCGGCGATCGCCCATGCCTTTCCTGAGCATGGCATTCTCAGCGAAGAAGTGGAGCACATTTTCCCCAACAACGATTGGGTGTGGATTATTGACCCGATCGACGGCACCACCAATTTTGCCATGGATGTCCCCGTCTGGTCGATTTCTCTGGGTTTGCTGTACCGTGGCACTCCGGTATTTGGCTATGTGTACGTGCCGCCCCTGAACCAAGCATTTCATGGCTTCTGGGCAGGAACATCTGGACTGGAGATGCCAAGCGGTGCATTTTTAAACCATCAACCGATTCAGGTTAGTGATGCTGAACTGACCGACAATCACCTGTTCAGTTTTTGTACCCGCAGCATCAGTGTCCTGCAACAGGCTCCTAACCGCGATCGCCGCTTTCCCTGCAAAATCCGCATGATTGGAGTCGCCACCTATAATTTGTTGACGGTGGCTAGGGGTGCCGTGTTGGGAGCGGTGGAAGCCACGCCCAAAGTGTGGGATATTGCCGCCGTGTGGGTAATTTTGCACGCTGCCGGAGCCACTTGGGTCAGCCTGAACCAACAACCCATCTTCCCGCTAACTTCGGGGCAAAACTATCGGCAAGTGTCCTTTCCCAGTTTGGTGGTAGCGCGATCGCCATTACTGCCCGTGTTTCAGCCATGGGTCACGCCATTGGGGCAGTCGTGATCGCGATATCTATAAGTGATATCGCTAGTGGTCTTCCTATTTATGCAACACCGATTTATGCGGTACTGATTTATGCGGGATAGCAATATTGATGTCACCCCGCACTGAGTAACCCGTACTGAGTAAAAGGTTGAGTGGTGTGGGCTATGCCGACTCCTCCCGGTGTCCGGTCAGAATCTGGCAGTCAGTGGATCGCAACGAGACTGGTAGATGGCAATGATGCGGATCTTCAATAATTGCCCTGATTCGATCCTGGGTGGGCTAGAATCATTCGGTGACAGACAGACATCGTTTTTTTACTCAATCGCGATTATGCCTAGCCCCGGATGCCCCCGGTTTGCCATCAGCCATGGCTGTTTGAAAATTCGATATCGTGAACAACTATGGTTATTGCTCGGTCGGGTCGGGTTGGGTATGGCCGGACTTTTGGGCGGAGTCTGTGGTGGCTATGGGATCCACCCGGTAGCGGCTGAAGCTGTGCCTGTGGTATCGCCCACTCCCGTTGGTGTTGTGGTGAATACGCCAGCGATCGCGCCATCTCCTGACCCGTCACACCTAGCCCCAGATGCTTCAATTGCTCCCGTTGTCGCCTCACAGCCGGTTGCCCCAACGGAGCAGTCGCTCAAGGAAGCACCGACTCTCGCTACATTTAACCAGTCGGCTGCCGATGGCTCAGCCTATGAATTAGTCAATGCGCCAGTGCCTCAGGTGATCCAATTCACGCAGGCCACCCAACTCATTCCCCTCAATGCTCCCCCTGTGCTGGAAGTCAGGGAATCCAGTGAGCTTTGGCAGGCGATCTCCCCCATTACTCCGTCATCGGTTGCCACTCAATTCGACTCCTCAGTGATAACACGGCCACTGGACAACCCACTCCTTGCCACAACCCCTAACCCCACACTGGCCAATGAACCGACCTCTCCCTCGGTTCCGGCCACGGTGGAAGCACGGGACATGGATCCAGAATTAGGCATATTACGCTTACGCCCGGTCGTTCAACCACGGGTAAAAAGCCCAATTCCCTTTAGTTTTATTGGCGGTATGGGCTATTTCTCCACGGATAATTCCTTAGCCAGTTTTGAACCGATCGATGATCAATTGTTTCGGATGGGACTGGCGTTTTTAGCCACCCCAAGAATTAATGCCAAGACGATTTTTGTGACGGCATTAGAAGGAAATTTAATCCGTTACGGCACGCTGGGTGAGTTGAACTATGATGAATTGCGGTTTCAAGTTGGCATTAGACGGTTTATTACATCCCGGATGTATGGCGAAGTGGGGTGGCTTAACCAACGATTATATTCAGCCGTGACGGGCGATCGCTTCCTGGATGATCATGCCATTTTTCTGGGCATCGGTCGTCAAGATCCCCTTGCCCCTAAATTAAATTTAGATACGTTTTATCAGGTGCGGGTGAGCTTTGCTGACCCCAATGAACGCAGTCGGTTACTGAATAGTTTAGGTTTAGCTCTCAGCTATGACCTTCGCTCAGATTTACGGGTTAGCCTAGACTCGCAGTTCACTTTAATTAGTTTCACACAAGAAAGTCGCGAGGATTTTTACGCCCAATTTCTGCTGAAATTGTCCTATGCCATTTCCAAAAATGTCAGCATGAGTATTTTTGGTGGCGTGAGTACAGGGACATCTTCTGATGAATTCATTAATTTTGATAGTTCGGTCGTTGGGATAACGGTAGATTTCAGTCTCACACCGTTCTAAAAGACGGGTTAAAAAAGACGGGTTAAAAAGATTGCTAAAAGGTTGATTTTTCCGGCGCGGAGTGTACGAAAAATCATGGTTTAAATCACCCTCTAGCAGGCATAAAAATCAAATAGTCGAAAGTGAGAATTGCCTCACTTTCGACTATTGTCAGTCCAGTTAAAGGACTGAATGGGGGCAGGTAGACTGCTGAAGATGCAAGTTGGCTGCTATCAGCTACGGCTATTCCTCAACCTAATCGGCTTCCAGTTCCCAGTGGCAAGTTGGATGATTGTTCACGCTTGTCCACTTCATCACCATGCGTTGCTGTGGGGGCATTTTGGTCGCAACACCGAGGGGTTGTGGCGTAACGGAATCAATGTGACCGAGGGCAGGATGGGCAACAGACCGAGTGACCGCATTTCCAAGAACTTGCATTGTCGTAACTCCGGGGGCTTCGTGTCGATGTATTTAGAATCGCAGTTTTTTCCGAAAGACATTGTGATGCTACAAGTGAAGATTTTGTGAACTTGGTAGCCTAACTCAGTGATTTCCCTCACAGGGGATGCCGATCTAGGGCGGTGTGGCGCGGCGGCGACTGGGGGGAAGGATTGCTTATACTGGCTGAATATAGCCGCGAGATTACTATTGATGCGCTTAACTGGACTGCCCTTGGCTGTGTTGCTGGCGTTTACCACAGGTGGATCCGCTACCTTACTGGTTTACCCTGCATCGACTCGCATCGCCCACGCCAGCGATGCTCGTGTAGCGGAAGCCGATCGCCTCTACCAAACTGGGGTAGCGCAACTCAACCAAGGCCAAGCCCCAGCGGCTCTGACTGTGCTGCAACAGGCATTGCAACTGTACCGGGGTTTGGGGAATGGGGTCAGTGAAGGTAAGACGCTGACCCAGTTGGGTTGGGTGTATTGGGATCTGCAACAGCCGAAGCCAGCCCAAACGCAGTTTCAGCAGGCGGTGCAACAGTTACAGACTGCCCTCACCGATGCCCAACGGCGGCAGGATCGGTCAGCGATGGCGGCGGCACTGACGGCATTGGGCGGGGCGCAAATGGCTATGGGGCGTTACTCGGAGGCGATCGCCACCCTCGACCAAGCCATTCCCCTACATCAACAACTCAAGGACAGCCGAGGCGAAGCTCAAACCTTGGCCTACCTCAGTGATGCCCACAGTGCCGTGAATAACTTGACCGAGGCGATCGCGGCTAACCAACGGGCCTTACCGTTGTGGCAACAGCTTGGCGATCAGGCGGCTACGGCGAAAACCCTGGCACGGTTGGGCTGGGGTCAGTTTGGGTTGTTGAACTATCGCCAAAGTATCACCCACTTCCAACAAGCCCTACCCCTGTTGCAGCAAGTCAACAACAAACCGAGCGAAGCCTTGGTATTAATGGGGTTGGGGTTAGCCCATTTTGGCTTGGCAGACACGGGCAAATACAACAAAGGCATGGCGTTAACTGACCCGACGCTGAACCTGTTACTGCAATCGCAATACCGCTCCCGCACTACAGTTCAACTGGGCATGGGTGGGGGAGCGTACCATCGCCTCACTGCCAATGCTCCCGCGATCGCCTTCTATCAACAGGAATTGCCGACGATCAACAAACTGCAACGCCGCTACTCTGCCGGAGTCACCATCCTGCCCGATCGCAGCAGCGGCATCGTCGAACTGTCGGGCTATGACACCGACCTCGCCAACTATGGCCGCGCCATCCGGTTTTATCAACAGGCAATTCCCGTGTTTCGGCAAGCCCAAGACCGCCAAGGTGAGGCCGATGCCCTCAGTGGGTTGGGCAACACCTATGCCCGTTTCGGTGAATTGGACAAAGCTCTAGGGTTTTACCAACAAGCTCTGCCGTTGTACCAGCAAGTCGGCGATCGCGGCAGCACGGCCTTGATGCTAAGTCGGTTGGGGCAACTGTTACAGCGGCAAAATCAACCCGTAGTGGCGATCGTCCTATACAAACAAGCCGTCAGCGTCTACGAAACGATTCGCCAGGATCTGCGCGTCCTCGATGCCAGTTTGCAGGAATCCTACACTGACCTGATTGCCACCACCTACCGTCGGTTGGCGGATTTGCTATTGCAACAGGAGCGGATTCTGGAAGCCCAGCAGGTGTTGGATTTGCTGCGAGTACAAGAACTGAAGGACTATCTGCAAAATGTCCGGGGTGACGATATCCAACCGTTGGTGGTGTTGCAACCGGAGGCAGAAATTCTCAAACGGTTCAATCAGCAGCAACAAACCGCGATTCAAATCGGCCAGGAATTGGCCAAGCTGGAGGCGATTCCAGCCGTCCAACGCACCGCCCAGCAGCAACAACGCCTCACCCAACTGGTAAATTTACAAACGGCACTGCAACAGCAGTTCAGCCAATTCATCACCAGCCCAGACATTCAAACCTGGGTGAATCAATTGAGTCGGTTGAGCGATCGCCAAAACGTCAATCCCGCCCTGCTCACCAAGCTGCAATCGCAGCTCACCCAACTCAACGCGGCTCTGCTCTACCCGCTGATGCTCGACGATCGCCTGGAACTGATCCTCACCACCCCCAATTCGCCGCCCCTACGCCGCACCGTCCCCGTCAAACGGGCGGAACTGACCCGCGCGATCGCCAGCTTTCGCCGTGCCCTGATCACCCAAGACAGCAGCACCCTTGCCCTCAGCCAACAGCTCTATACATGGTTGGTGCAACCCATCGCCAGCGAACTGCAACAGGCCAACATCCAAACCCTGATCTATGCCCCCGATGGCCAACTGCGCTACATCCCCATCGCCGCCTTACACGATGGCAAACAATGGCTGGTCGAGCGGTATCAGGTGAACCACATCACCGCCCAATCCCTCTCCAAGCTGAACCGCCAGAACCAACTGACGCTGAAGGTGTTGGCGGGAGCCTTTGTCCAAGGTAATTATCAGGTGCAGGTGGGCGATCGCCAGTTCAAATTTGGCGGCTTACCGTTTGCCGGACAGGAGGTGGCCAATTTAGCCGCCATGGTTCCCGGCACCACCAAACTGCTGGATACCGCCTTCAACCGCCAACAGACCCTCTCCCAATTGGGGAACTATACGGTGCTGCACTTTGCCACCCATGCTGCCTTTGTTAAGGGGCAGGCCGAGGACTCATTTATTCTGTTGGGCAGTGGCGAACTGTTGACCCTGCGGGATGTGGAAACGCTCAACTTGCCGAATACGGAGTTGGTGGTGTTGAGTGCCTGCGAAACCGGACTGGGTGGCGTGCTAGGGGACGGGCGAGAAATTTTGGGTCTGGGCTATCAGTTCCATCGTGCCGGAGCCAAGGCGGTACTGGCCTCCCTGTGGAAGGTGGATGACCTGAGTACGCAGCAGTTGATGGATGCGTTTTACCAGCAGTTGAAAACGGGGCAGGTGTCGAAGGCCGAGGCGATGCGACGGGCACAGGTCAGCCTGATTCAGGAAAAGGGCGAACACAGTGACCCGTTCTTTTGGGCACCGTTTATTTTGATTGGCAATGGGTTGTAAGCTGCCTCTCAGCAATCCTGAATTACCCCTACGGATTGGCGTGTAGAATGTCGTGAATAATCCAGGTTAGGGATCTGTAAATCAATCAACTACCCATACCACTACCCATACCACTACCCATAGAGACACGGCATATCCCTGTCCCTACCTATCACAGGGATATGATTTTTCGGCGTTGCTGAATCAGGATATGAATTATACTTTGTCAGGGAACTGTTTGTAGTACTGGCTTTAGCCAGCCAACTGAAGTTGGAACTACAAAGTAAAATTTGTTGGCTGACACAGTATAGAAGTTGGATGAATTGGCTAATTCTCAATGATTTTGTGTTTGAACCGATAACCTTGCAGGGGCGAAGCATTCCGGCCATGATTTTTCGGTTATCCCCTAACTTAACTACCGGAATGCTTCGCCCCTACGGTGGACAACACAAATTTAATTAGAACCAGTGAATTGGAACTTCGTTCCAATTCATCCTGCTATTCAGCACCACCGATTATCCCGCAAGTCGCTTATTCAAAGACTTGACTTGGGGAAGAGAGGTCAAGCCTGCGCTGCACAGTAGGTGCGGCGGCAACCTGCGACTTCATACCCAAAATGCTGTAGACCATGGTGTTTTGTTTGCGTCCTCGCAGGCGCATCGCGCCTACGGCTTTGCCGTCATACTGATGGCGGACATAGGCAAAGGTGCGACCAGAGACCAACAAATTGTAAGGATTGTCGGTGGAAACTTGTTTATTCAGTCCTTCCAGTCGCGAGGCTACATTCACCGTATCCCCAACGACAGAATAGTTCAGCCGTTGGGTGCCGCCCACACTACCGGCCACTACCATCCCAGTGTGGATCCCGATGCCAATTTGGATTAACGGTCTGCCTTCCGCTGCCAGTTGTTGGTTGAGGTAGATTAATTCCTGGCACATGGCAAAACTGGCGGCGATCGCATTCAGGGCATCTTGTTGAATCTCCTCTTGAGTGCTACGGGCAAATGGCACACCAAACACCGCCATAATCGCATCACCAATGTATTTGTCCACCACACCGCCATGATCCATGATGCAGTGGGTCATGGTGTCTAAGTAGCGGTTGAGCCAATTCAACAATTCCTTGGGCTGGAGTCCTTCGGAGGCGGTGGTGAAGCCGCGAATATCCATAAACAGCACTGTGGCCACCAATTCCTGCGCCGCTAGTTGGCCATCGCTGAGGATTTGATCACGGTTTTCCCAAATTAGAGCAGCGGTTTCTGGGGCGAGATAGAGGGAAAACAGGCTCATCACCTGCTGTTTTTCGTACTGTTCCCGCAGTTGGATGCCCATTCCGGTTAGGAGTAAGGTACCCAATGGAGCCGCCATGGGTAACCACCAATGATGCAGGGCAAACGCTAGCATGGCCACGCTGGTCCAACCCAAAATCATCCCTGCTAACAGCAGTAGGCGAGTCCGGGGGCCATGGTGAATTAACGCTAAACTGGCCACCAATCCCATGACACAGAGTAGTAAGACGGTGAACTGCCAGGGCAGCGTTCGCAGCGATCGCTGGTTCAGCAAATTATCAATCGCCGCTGCATGGATATACACCCCACCGATCGCCGGGGTTTGGTTGAGCGGAGAGCGGATCGAATCATATCCAGTGGCGGTAATGCCGACGAGAACGATGCGATCGCGCAAGAGGCTAGTATCCACCTTACCCTTGACCACATCCACAAAGGAATAGGTGGGCAAGCGGTCGATGCGTCCCGGCCAATTGACCCAGATCGACTGACGGGGCGTTTTGGGTAAACCCGCTGGGAGGTCAATTGGGCGCACCACTGGCTGCCCAGCGGTGACCGTACTATCCAACACTTGGTTATACATTTGCAGCATCGCAATCCCCAAGGATGGGAAGCGATTGATGTAGATGGGCATCTGACGGCTGATGCCATCGGAGTCGGGGTCGTGGTGAACGTGCCCTTGGGTGGAACTGTTGGCTAAGGCCGCAGGCATGGTGATCAATTTGCCCTGTTGGTCGGCGGCAGTGGCCAACACCACATTGCCCAAACTCAGCAGCATCTGTGCCAGTTGCGGATCCTTGGAACTGGGTTCGGCAAATAATATATCGAAGCCAATCACCGCAGGCGGCGAGGGTTCCAATGCACCGAGTAAAGCCGTGTAGCGATCGCGGCTCAGGGGAAATTCGCCATACGCCTTGAGGGTGGCCTCATCAATGGCGATGATGGCCAGGCGATCGTCCCAGTCTGACTGGAACATGGCCGCCCGTCCCTGCGCCAAAAAGTTATAGCTCAGTTGTTCCAAGGGTTGCCAGCCCCCTAGGTGATACAACCCTAGGGATACCATCGCAGCCCCTACCCCTGGTAACCAGGGCCGATTACTCAACAAATACTGTCGGATTGCCTGCCCAACTGTCCGAATTTTTAGTTTGAATCCTTGTCGTTTCACCGTCCGTTGCCCATCACGAGAGGGATACCCGCATCAAATGCCCGATGTAATTCGGCAAGTTCATTCTTCCTTTACACTGGTTAAACTGGATTACCGGAAATCTACTGGCGGATGTTAGCGGAAATAAACAACTCGCGCATCCAGTCCCCGCGATCGCAACGTCGCTGCCACCCCTTCTGCCATGCCTCGTTTTGCATAGGCTCCAGCATAGATGAATAGCCCTTGTCCAGAACTGGAGATAAAGGCTTGCGGTACACATTGCCGCACCGTCAACAGCATGGTTTTGTCATCCAAGGCCGTCTGATCAGTGGGGACTACGACCACATAACGGCGACTTTGCGATCGCCCTAAAACCATCACATTCCCCGTTTGTCCGGAATTTTGCCCAGAATTTTGTCCCACAGTTGGCCGAGCTGGTTGACCAACATTGGCCGCCGCATTATGAATGGGACAGGAACCTGGAGGGCGTAGCTGGGAGGACAGAACGGGCGTGGGCATGGCCAACCCCAAACCCACCAAGCTGGTGTGGGTGACAATCTGCGTGGTGATCAGTAAATACCGATGCAGAGGCCATCGAGCCGCAGCCTGAGCCTGCTGCTGAGAGGAGGACGCATGCACCATAGGCGATGCCATCTTCGCCGCCCCAGGAGTAGATTGCTTAGGGCACAGCCAAGTCATAGACCTGTTTCCTCCCTAATGGATTTCGGACTTCCAGCCGTAACCGCCGATTGCCAGGGACGGGGAACATAGTATCTAATCGCCCATCCTGCTCGACGGTAATCTGTTGATTATTCATCCACAGGGTATTGACCGGATCGTATTGCGCCACCACCTTGACTTGATTGCCATCGGTGACCAAGGTTTGTAGATCTAAGTAGGTATTAATGGGTTGCAATTGGGGCGACTGGCCGAGACGGATTTTGGAGGTGCGCCCTTTGGTGACCATGACCATGCGATTTTGGGCACTCACCGCTACGGCTCCCTTGCGGGTAAAGACTTCGGTGCCTCCTTCTGGCCGTATCCCCACCCCAAACACAGTGCCCCGGACGGCTGCCACCCCTGCTGGGGTTTCCACTTCCAACCGGGAACTGCGGTGGGTAAACGGTCGCACCTGAAATCGCACTTGGCCACGGGTGACTCCCAGCACGGTGACTTTGCCGCCATCAGTTTGGTTCTTGAGGGTTTTGATTCGTAACTCAGTATTTTCCGTTACCCGGATCGGACTAATGCCATCATCCAAGGTCAACACAGCGGTGGCGCGATCGCCGGTCTTGAGGGTTTGACCAACGGTGGTGAGGCGATCGCCCACTTTGGCTGGTCGGCCTTGCAACGTTACCTGACCCCGAATCTGCTGAATTGCCAGCCATCGGCGACCACCCGTAACTGGAACATCTTTCGCTGCACTGGAGAGACTACGGACAATACCACCCGTTAACAACAGACCACCTGCTAATATGACTGCCGGAAGCAGCGATCGCTGCCAGTGCAACCAGTTGGGGGACTGCCCCGCCCTGAATTGCCGAAGGTTACCAAGTCTCACAGAATCCGCCTCTCAACACGCTACAACTGATACACATACACGAAGGGAACCAATCACCACCGAGCCTCACCACCAATTTCATGCTGATTTCAGGCTGATTTCAGTATGATCACCACTTTACAAACTTTACTTCATGATCGCACGCTGTTTAGGTCTCATAGGTTTGGGTTTGCTCACTGTTCGCGTTGAATCGTCAACGGCTGTTTTGCTCAATTAACGCGATGTGCAATTAACGGGATGTTCAACGTTGCCGATTTTCGCGCTCTCGGCACAGATGATCTGGTTCCATTTATCTAGCTCCATCAATGTGGCTAGATGAATCGCTATGCCCCCTTTGCAATCTTGTCATTACCAGCATGTTTAGAATGCTGATACTGCAAGCTTCACCCACATCCTCCAACCCCTTCTCCCTAATTGGCAGAAGGGGGATAGCCCAAAGGGGATTCAAGAAAGGGGGATGAAGGCAAGATGTTGGTCATGACAAGCCTTTGCAAGGCGGACGCGGGCGGATCTGTGGATGTCTAAATGCACAGCGATCTATGGGGCTTAAAACCACGCAAGGAACCCTTACCGCCTACGAGGGCGATGACTGAATGACAATTCTCTTTACCGCCTTGTCATTACCAACATTCGATGTCGCTGAATTTAGGGATGAGTTAAGAGTTGGATGAATTGCCACGAAGTTGCAATTCATCCTGCTATTCAGCAACACCGATGCTTCAATGGTTACTCAGTGATGTGAACATAGCCCTATCGCAAGCGGCTATCACTTCCTACCGTTAACGGTTGGGGCTTATAGTCTTCGGCATCCAAGCCAAGTCTTGCCTGTACGTTCCACAGCGCGTTCCGACCACGGGTTGCCAGTCAATTGATCGTTGCACTAGCGGAATGTTGCGGGGTTTAACCGAACTGGTGCTGTCTATCGGTGGACTATACCGACTACCGCAAGTGGTTGTCACTAATCAACATGAATTCAAAGGCATGATTTACGTGAAACTACTGTTAGTGATGTGTGATTTTCAGGAACTCCTTACCTATCTTCTAAAAAAAATGTGACAGGATTGTGAACTGTTGATAAAGATTTGGGTGAAAGTCCGGATTTCCCAAACCTAATCTTCATGAATCCAGCTTGTTAGTGATGCGGGATAATCGCGCAGCCATTGCCGTTCAAATCCCAGCGTAAAATGGACAAAATCTCAACAATCACTCCAGTTCTTATTCCCCTAGTTGTTCCCCTA
>CAZJZR010000003.1:0-3022 GCA_964550475.1 uncultured bacterium | reverse complement strand
TTCCCCTAGTTGTTCCCCTATTTGTTTCCCTATTCCGATCCCATGACCCCAACTGCTCAATTAGAAACCGCGATCGCTGCCAGTCCATCCACCACTTCACCTGCCGCCAAGTTAGCCAGTTTGCGGGCATTACTAGAGCAGCACGGTTTAGATGCGTACTTCGTCCCTTCAGCCGATGAGCATTTAAACGAATATCTCCCCGCCGCTCGCCAACGACGGGCATGGCTGACCCAGTTCAGTGGATCGGCGGGTGATTTGCTGGTGGGGCGGCAGCAATGCTGGCTGTTTGTGGATTCTCGCTACTACGAGCAGGCGGATCTGGAGGTGGATGGGACGCTGTTCCAAGTGGTGAAGCTGGGCTTGGATGGTCACAAAACCTTGACGGAAACCTTGGCGGCACTGGGGGATGCCGCGATCGCCCAGCAGCAGACCCTACGGCTGGGGGTTGATCCGTTCACCATCACCGTCAGCCAGTGGCGCAAATTCCACGACGAGTTGCAGTTGGCGGGTGTGGAGTTGGTGCCTGTGGCGGGTAATTTGGTCGATCAGGTGCGATCGCAACAGCCCTGGGTTGAAGTTGAGCCGATCCCGGCGATCGCCAACTCAGCCCTGATCAGCTTGCCCGTCGCCATCACGGGAGAAACGGTAGAGCAAAAGTTAGCGCGAGTCCGGGAAAACCTGCGGGAAAACCGCGCCGATCTGTTACCGATTACCAAGCTGGATCAAATTGCCTGGTTATTTAATCTCCGGGGACAGGATATTCCCTACAACCCGGTGTTTTTAGCCTACGCCATTGTCACCGCCGAGGCCGCCTACCTGTTCACCAATCTGGAGCGGGTGGATGCAACGGTGCGATCGGCCTTACCTGCCACTGTCACCCTCTGCCCCTATGCCGATTATCCGACTAGACTCCAAGCCCTGCTGCATCGGCAAGGGGAACCGGCAAAACCACGGGTGTTGTTGGATGTCAGCCGCACGACGGTCGGCACCTACCATCTGTTAACCGGAGCGGTGGGGACGTTGCCCAGTGATGCCGTCCGGTTGGTGGAAACCGATAGTCCGGTGGAGGTGCTGAAGGCGCAAAAGCAGACGGTGGAATTGGAGCAAATGCGGTTGGCCAATTTGAAGGCCAGTCGTGCCAAAACGTTGACCCTGAAATGGTTGGAAGCGGCGATCGCGCAACAAATCCCGGTCACTGAAGCCGATGTGGCGCAAACCATTGAGCGGTTGTATGCGGAAGTGGACGGCTTCCAAGGCTTGAGTTTCAACACCATCGCCGGAGCCGGAACCAACAGTTCCATCGTCCATTACGGCACGCCCGACCCCAACCGTGTCCTGCAACCGGGCGAGTTCCTGCTGCTAGATTCCGGTGCCCAGTACTGGGGCGGCACCACCGACGACACCCGCACTGTGATCATTGGCGACCCCACCCCAGAGCAGCGCGATCGCTACACCGCTGTGCTGAAAGCCCACATCAATTGCGCCATGCAGCAATTTCCCAAGGGTACAACCGGACATCAGATGGACGGTGTAACCCGCTGGACACTGTGGCAAGCTGGATTGGACTACGGCCACGGCACAGGACATGGCGTGGGTGCGTTTTTGAATGTCCACGAAGGGCCAAATGGGATTAGCAAACGCGCGAACGCCGCCTTAGAACCAGGCATGATCACCAGCATTGAACCGGGGTATTACCAACCCGGTTGGGGCGGCATCCGGATTGAAAATCTCTATGAAGTGGTGCAGCGATCGCCCCAGCCCGATAGTGCCGAATCAACCCCATCCGAATCAACCCCAACTACGCCCGACAACGGCAACCCCAAACAGTGGTATGGTTTCGACTCCCTCACCTACATCCCGTTCGACAATCGCCTAATCGACTTCAGCCAGTTGGAAGCCCGGCAATTGGCGTGGTTACAGGCGTATTATGCGGCGATCGTCGAACGGTTAACGCCTTGGCTGACGGCTGAGGAAACCGCCTGGTTGCACACTCAATGCACGATCAGGCTAGCTGATTCCCAGGCTTGAGAGGGCAAAGGGATTTGAGGAGGGGGGCAACGACAGTGGGATGTACCCATTGTCGATTAGCCCGGTGGCCACCCCATGGCACGCCCACCCAGAATATGTAAATGCAGGTGATCAACGGTTTGGCCACCGTCCTCGCCAGTGTTAATCACCAGTCGATAGCCATTGGTTAAGCCCACTTGGTCGGCGACCCGTTTGGCGGTGAGCAACAAATGCCCCATCAGGGCATGATCCTTTGATTCTGCGTCGGATAGTTTCGCGATCGCTTGCTTAGGAATCACCAGAATGTGAACCGGGGCTTGGGGATTGATGTCCCGAAAGGCGATCGCTAAATTGTCCTCGTACACAATGTCGGCGGGAATTTCGCGGCGGATAATTTTGCCAAAGATGGTGTCGTTGGTTTGACTCATAGGAAATTAGGCCATGAATATGCTGGTAGCTTGCCCTATGACGCAGCCATTTGGCCGAGAAACAGTATAAGACTTTAGATTTTGCCGCAAGGGCAGATTTGCACTCATAGCGGGAATCATAGCGGGAATTGGCGGGCGATCGCAGACACCCCAATTCCTCAATTCCCCAAAATGCACAAAAAAAAATGGAGAGCCACTTTCGTGACCCCCCAATCATCAGGGTGCATCTGCATATCACAGTTATAACCTGAAAGGGTGAGGGGTGTCACCCCCTATTTTGAAAAATTTTCGCCAATGATGCCGTCAAATCGGCTGTAATCGTTGCTGAGCAAGGATTTAAGTTTTTTGCCCTGGCAACACCATTACAGAATACTGCCAACCATCGCGTGGTGAACCTAGCCGAACCGAACCAATTAACACTGAGAGACTGTCTGAGGAGTTTGATTGTCCTGCGTCGGGACAAACGGCAGTTCACCTCTACAGATTTGTGTCTAAGGGTCTTGCGGAAAAATAAAATCCCCGTAATAGCTGTAGGGACACGGCATTGCCGTGTCCGTAGAGTTAGCGGTGTGGGTACATGATTAATC
>CAZJZR010000002.1:25147-36083 GCA_964550475.1 uncultured bacterium | reverse complement strand
TTAGTTCTTGTAGATGCGGTTTTAACCGCCCCTCCCCCAAACGTGAAATACGCCCAGATGAAACGTGTGGCGGGCTACATCAAATAGGGCTGTTAAAACACCCTCTTACTTTAAAGCAGTCTCTCAGAGTCCCCAACCATTTCTTAGCCAATCTTCAGACTTGGCTCAGAGCCAGTTCAGCCCCAGGGAGGACAGTAGAACTCAAGTTAGCCCATGGGTTAACCCTACCCGTACCTCTCCAAGGAGAACTTGTATGAAACTCGTCAATGGCGTATTCTCTGCTCTCGTTGTGCTCACTTTCGTCGCCCCCGCAATGGCGGAACCGATTTCTGCCCCTCGGTCGGGCTGGATCAGTCCGATCTCGACTCCGACTAACCAAACCCCTCAGCCGCCGACCAGCCCAATTGTCAGCCAATCCAACCCATTCAGCCAATCCAACCCATTCAGCCAATCTGTCCAACCCCCCATGGCACCTGTTACCACCCAACCCACCCAACCTAAGGTAATTGGGATATACGCGCCACGGGCAGGAGCGTTTCATCATTAAGGGACTGGCGAGTTGTAACCATTCACATCCCCCCAGAGGAAAAGCGTTGCGGGCTACACCCGCTTGTTCCTCCCCTGACGGGGAGTGAACGGTTACATCAGAATTGGCCATTTGGGCACTGCTCTGATTCAGGGAGTGGGTTATACTGCCTTTGAGTTACGCCCGCATTGAGTGGTTGGTCTCTATTTTTTCTCTATATTTTGTTGTCTGAGTTTGCTGATCCGAGTTTGCTGAACTAAGTCCCGCGATCGCCCTGTGGAACATCCCCTGCCCCATGGTTTTATTCTGCAAAGTCCCGGTTGCCACTTTAGCTATCGGGTGATTGGCCCCTGCTGTCGGCTGTACGACCGCGAACAGTTGCCGTGGCCGTGCTGTCGGTTAGAGTGGCGCGGCAAAGAACCCAGTTGGAAGCGGATTGGGCGGCGGTTTGTGCCGGAAATGGCGGCCAGAACCCATCCATCCTATGCGGTGGAAATTATTGGCTATCGCGGATCGGTGGAACCGTTGATCCTCACCCTGTATCCGGTGAATCTGTCCCCAGAACAGCGGGAGTGGTGGTATTCCCGACGTTTGCATCGCTCCGATCCAGCCAGCGACCTGCCGAGTGAGGCGGCCAGTCAACCAGCCAGCGCAGCGGCCATGCCATTCAGCACTGAGGCGATCGCGCCCAGCCCGCCGCCCGCCGCTGACGAGACTCCCGCCAGTTCCGCCCTCTCCACCCCCCCCGTGTCCTATGGCCACCTTGGATTGGTGTCATAAACTCATCACCACTCTGGGTTCGCCCCTGTTCCCGGTGCAATCCCCCAAACGGGTCAAGCGCACACTGCCGTTACTGGTAATTGCCATCATCATCAGCGGCATGGGGGTAACGGCGATCGCCAGCTACGGCTTGGTCAGAAATCTACTGTTAGAGAGTTTTAAGAGCAATACCCAACTGCGGCTGCAAGAAACCGGGAATGAAATTGATGAATGGTTAGCCGGATTACAGGCCAAAGTTGATACCCTCGCCAATAACCCTGCCGTGCGGACGCTGAACTGGGATCTGATTCAGCCCTATCTGCGGATGGAGTTAGATTACAGTTCCTCATCCAGCCATGCCACAGCCTTACTGCCCCGGTTTTACCTGTTTGCCTTAGCACGGGCAGATGGCCAGTTCTACAACACCTTTGAAGGGTTTGTCTATGGCAGAACGCTGCGCGATCGCGACCATTTCCAACGGGCGATGCGGGGAGAGCACCATATTTCTGACCTGATCATTTCCCGATCCACTGGAGTTCGCCAAATCAATGTCGTGGCTCCCGTCTTTCCGCTGCAAAACCCCCAACCCTTTCACCATCTCCTGGATCACGCTGAGCCGCTACCGTTTACAGCAACCCCCTCCAATCAACCCATTGGTGAGTTTTTGGGGGCGGTGCGGATTGATCATTTACAGCATTTAATCAGTCAAACGGCTCAAGATGGTACTGGTTATGCCTTCGCGATCGATTCCAAAGGCGTACCGATCGCCCACCCTGACCCGGACATTCTGCGCCAAAACACATCGCTGTTCAACGCTCGCGATCGCCACTTAGCTGACCTCGCCCGCACTATGTCGCGCCGCGATCGCAACATCGTCCTCACCCGGTTAGCCGACCAACCCGTGTATGTCGCCTACACCCCCCTCAAGCGGGCACCGTGGTCATTGGCGTTGGTGGTGCCAGCGACGGAAGTAGAGCAACAACTGGAAGCCTTAAACCTGATGGCGTGTTTAATGGGCAGTTTGATGGTGATTGCTGCCGTGGCGTTAATCCGGCAACTGCAAGCCACCCGACAACTCCAGCTCGAAATTGCCGAACGGGAACAAACGGCAACTGCCCTCACCAATACCCAAAACGAATACCAAGAGTTGGTGGAATACGCCAACAGCATCATCCTCAAGCTCGATATGGAGGGGCGAATCACCTTTTGGAACAACTACGCCACCGAGTTTTTTGGCTTTACCCAAGCGGAAATTATCGGTCAGTTTGCCGTGGGCACCATCGTCCCCGAAACCGAAACCAGTGGCCGCAATTTGCGCCAGCTCATTAGGGACTTGTGCAAGGAGCCAGAGGAATATGCCAATGGGTTGAACGAAAACATGACCAAATCGGGCGATCGCGTCTGGGTCACTTGGCGCAACCGTCCAATTTATGACCAAAACCATCAACCCATCGGTATCCTGTGTTTTGGCTACGACACCACCGAACGGCAACAACTCCAGGCCACCCTACGCGAGAAGGAAGAACAGTACCGCAACATCGTTGAAAATGCCACCGACTACATCAGCAGCATTTCCTTAGAGGGGAAATATCTGTACGTTTCACCCGCCTACGCCGCTTCCGGCTACAGCACCGATGAACTGGTCGGCCACGAATGGCGACCCTTTATCCATCCCGACGATCTGCCTATGTTAGAATCCCTGTTCAACGAGTTTGCGGAACAGGGCAAGGACAGTGTGACCACGCCACCCTACCGCTTCCGGCACAAAGATGGCTCCTGGCATTGGTACATCAACACCGTCTCCATCGTCTTTGATGACAAGTACACCCCGCTATACTCCGTCACCATTGGGCGCGATATTACGGCGCAACAGGAAGCGCAGGAACAACTGCGACAAGCCAAGGAAGCCGCCGAAATTGCCAACAATGCCAAGAGTGAATTTTTGGCGAACATGAGCCACGAACTCCGCACGCCGTTGAATGGCATTCTCGGCTATGCCCAAATTCTGTTGCGAGATAAGCAACTCAGCCCCACGCAACAGGAAGGACTGCGGGTGATTCAGCAATGCGGCGATCACCTCTTAGTGTTGATTAACGATATTTTGGATCTGTCCAAAATCGAAGCCCGCGAGATGGAATTGCACCTGAGCGATTTCCATTTACCCGATTTGCTGCATGGCATTGTTGATTTGTTTCAACCCCGTGCCGATCAAAAGGGCATTTCGTTTATTTATGAACCGATCGCCCACCTGCCCACCGCTGTCAAAGGCGATCCGCAACGGCTACGGCAGGTATTGATTAACCTGCTCAGTAATGCGATTAAGTTCACGGAACAGGGTGGGGTGGTGTTTAAGGTGGATGCCGTCATGGATGCACCGCTGGATCCGCCCATGGATGACGAGGGTAGTGCCGATCCGCAGATGCCAACACCAATCGTTTTGCGGTTCCAGGTGGAAGACACGGGCGTGGGGATTGCCGAGGCAGATCTGGAGTCGATTTTTCTGCCATTCCAACAGGCGGGTGATCATCACCACTGGGTTGAAGGCACAGGCTTGGGACTGGCGATTAGCAAAAAGTTAGTGCAAATGATGGGCAGTGAACTCCGGGTGAACAGCCGCCTGGGGCACGGTAGCCGCTTTTGGTTTGATGTGACGTTGCCCGAAGCCAGCCAGTGGCGATCGCTGGAACATCCCGATCATCGGGCGATTGTGGGGTATGAGGGCGATCGGCGGACAATTTTGGTGGTGGATGACCAGTGGGAAAATCGCACGGTGTTGGTTAGCCTCCTGGAATCGTTGGGCTTCATCATGCTAGAGGCAACCGATGGCCGCGATGGGTTGACTAAAGCCAGCGAATTGCGGCCTGATGCGGTGTTGATGGATTTGGTCATGCCCGTGATGGATGGGTTTGAAGCCACGCGACGGTTACGGCAAATCCCAGAATTGGCCGATTTAATCATCATCACCACCTCAGCCAGTGCCTTTGACCAACATAAACAGGAAAGTCTGGCGGCAGGTTGCAACGATTTTGTCTCCAAGCCTGTCCACGCCGGAGAACTGTTAGAACGGTTGCAACACCATCTCGGCTTACGCTGGATTTACGATCCGGAATGGATTCCCACCTCGACCTTCCCTGACCATTCCGGTCTGAAGCCGATAACCGTCGATCTACCGTCCACTGTGCCCCTGGTTGGCCCTCCCCCCAGCGAAGCGGCGCAGTTGTATGAACTGGCGCGGATTGGGGACATTGCCCAGTTGTTGGCGGCCAGCGATCGCCTGGAAACCACCGATCCGCACCTGCAACCCTTCGCCGATCAACTCCGCCAGTTAGCCAAAAATTTCCAAGTCAAACAAATCCGAGAGTTAATTCAGATGTTTTTATAAACGATGCAAACAAGGCCGCAGCCATTGGAATAACCCACGGATACGGAATCCTTACGATCAAACTCACCAATCTTTGGCATGATGGTAACGTGATGATTCAGACGCTGGATTGGGTGTTGCATTTAACCGGTTCTATTCAGATAACTTCAGATCGTGCTGCATCCTCAGCATGATCAGCAAAACCAAGGTTCTGATTAGTAACAATTTCAAGATTTAAGATAGTCGAGGACTTCATCTGTCTCTACTTACAAGCCTATGACTGCTCAGATGCTTGCCAATCGGTACGAATTGCAGCGACTGTTGGGTCACCAGTCGGGACGGCGCACATTCCTGGCGAAGGACATTACCACCCAATCCCAGGTGGTGATCAAGCTGCTGTCGTTGGATGATGGGGAATGGGATGATATGAAATTGCTGGGGCGGGAAGCCGAAACGCTGCGTTCTCTCTCCCATCCAGCCATTCCCCGGTATCTAGAACATTTTGAGGCTCTCTTGCCAGAGGGACGACAGTTTGCCGTGGTGCAATCCCACTTAGTTGGCAAGTCGTTGGAGTCGTGCTTACAAGAAGGACGGGCATTTAATGAAGCCGAGTTGAAGGCGATCGCTCGTCTGTTACTGGAAATCCTCGCCTACCTGCACGAACACAACCCACCCATCGTCCACCGGGACATCAAACCCAGTAACATCCTCCTCTCCACCCAAGCCAAAAGCCCCAGTCCCCTTTATTTAATTGGCTTTGGTTCCGTAGGAGGTAACGCCGCCCCAGCCGAATCCTTCACCGTTGTCGGCACCTATGGCTACATGCCGCCAGAACAATTTGTCGGTCGTGCTATTCCCGCCTCCGATCTCTACAGCCTCGGCGCGACCTTGGTTGCCCTTGCCACCCGCACCCATCCCTCCAGCCTGCCCCACAAAGGCCCCCGCATTGAGTTTGAGTCCTTAGCAACCAACCTGAGCCAACCGTTCAAAGATTGGCTGAAACGCTTAATTGACCCCAATTTAGAAACCCGCGTGTCTAACGCCAAAGCCGCATTGCAGGATTTGTTGCCACTGCAAGGCGGTGCAGGTGGCGGACAGAAACCCGCCCAGAAACCCAACATTCCCACTAAACCTGCCAATACCAAAGTCTTACTCAACCTGAATCCCGACACCCTAGAATTGGGGATTCCCTTACCCACAGCCAATCTACGAGTCTGGATTGATCCGCAGCATGTGATTGTGACTGCTGAGCGGCAGGGCATGACCTTGGAACGTCCCCAAGTCTCACCCCGTCCCGCCATCAATCGTTTAGAGTGGGGTGTCCAACAAATCAACCTTTGGGTAGGGCAACAACGGTATGAGTTGGGGACAGGACTAACCCAACCGGAAATTGACTGGCTGACCTATGAGTTAAGTCAATGGCTAAAATTACCCGTCACGCGGATCTAATCACCCGGATCTGATGTTGATGATGCCAAGGCTGTTGCTGCGATCAGACTGTGCAAGCACTACTCATTGAGTCCTAACCGCTGGGTAATGGTGATTCCAGTTTTTGGCACGGGTTACAGGTGATCAGTTGGGATGTTCATCACACCAATTCCTCCAATTGGTCAAGTCTTAGTCAGCGCACTGATCAGGATTTTCTCACGGCTATACATACTTTATATTGCACGTATCTTGCACGCTCGATCTCAAGCTACATGGCTAAGAGGTCACCATTCATGCTCCTCTATTCCCATTTCCATTTCCATTTCCATTTCCTTTACCATTGCTGTGTTCCAGAGTTTTTTATCGCGATCGCGCCATCCCGTTCCCGCGCCATCCCGTTTCCCTTCTAGCGATCGCCACTGTGGATTTGCTAGCTCACCCTCCACACTGTTCCATCTCCCATGCCCATTGATCCTAATGACTGGTTTGGCCTCACCCTGCGACTCACAGTTGCCTTATTTGTCGGAGCCGTGATTGGTTGGAATCGCCAAATCAGCGGTAAATCGGCAGGACTCCGTACCCACATGCTGGTGAGTTTAGGCGCGGCCTTATTTACCTTAGCCCCATTACAAATTGCCACTGCGGCGGGTTCTAGTTCTGGCATTGATGCCCTCAGCCGTGCCATTCAAGGGGTAGCAGCGGGAGTTGGTTTTCTCGGGGCGGGAGAAATTCTGCATCCGGGGCAGTCGATGGAAAAGCCCAAGGTCAAAGGACTGACCTCGGCGGCGGCGATTTGGGTAGCGGCGGCGTTGGGGTTGGTAGCGGGCTGTGGGTTGTGGCAGTTGAGTTTACTGGGAGCGGGATTGGCATTACTCACCCTCAGCACAATTAAACGCTTGGAACGGTGGACATGGATTGAACGGGATGAGGACTGAAACTAGCGGGGGATGGGGGGTAACACCACCATGGAACAACGCGATCGCCAACATAGTTGATGGGGGCCAGGTGTGCAGCGTTGTAACCGACCATCCTGCTCAAATTGGTTCAACAGGCGCGTAATGGTAACGCGAGTCGTGCCAATGGTTTCCGCCATTTCCTGGTGAGTCAGAGGTAAATTAATCACCCACCCCTGCTCCGTGCTACACCCAAACCGCTGGGCTAACCACTGCAACAATTGCCATAACCGTCGTTCTACCGACTTACATTGCAACATGCATAACAACTGCTCCATTTGTTGCACATGGGACAGAAGTAACCCATCGGTTTGGCATAAGGGTAACGGCAACGGGCAAGCATCCACAGCCGTTAAACATTCAAGTTGGTAGGGTTGTAATTGCGATAGCGATCGCCCCACCAGATCACCCACACCCCACAACCCCACGGTAATCACCGTGCCATCCTCATCCCAGGTTAAGGTACGGACAAACCCCTGTTGAATTTGCCACAGGTGATTGGCCAGCTCCGGCATCAGATCCTTGCGGCTAAAACTATGACACTCCGCCCCCGGAGCCAATTCTGTGGCCTCATGCCGAGCAGATGCAGCAGCGGGGGGAGAGTGTTGTCGCTGAGGGCTGATCGGCGATCGCGGCGTAGCATAGAGCGTTAGCCCACAGTCCAACTTGGCTGAAGACGGGTTCGCTGAGGGATATACAGACATCAAATGCATAGAAGTATCTCCGTAGATCAATAAATCAACCGTGCAGATCAATCGTGCAACTCACATTTTTCAAATTTGTCAGTGTAGTTGATTAGCCTAAGCTCCTTTCTGGACAAGGGGTTGAGTCATGTGGATACTGCCCATCCCATCGCCAACGGTTATTGCACTGCATCGAAGTGTGACTGCACAGGCATTAATGCATTCATACCGGGATGCCTTAGCAGTCGGCGGTTACCACTCTTGACCCAAACGTGCCCCCGGAGGCAGCAGATGGGGAATGGCACTAAAGCAAGACAGATTACAGGACTGCCAAAATTCCATCATCATCAGTGCAACCGCTTCCGGGTGGTCATAGTGGAAAAAATGACGACCCTCTGGGCATTCCCACAAATAGTCCTGTGGCTTTAGCCATGACCACCACCCCGACAAAATCGGTGGCGTAATAATTGGATCTGCCTGACCACCACACACCAATAACGGCGACTGAATGCCACCTGTGGCTAAGGTGGTGAGTTCAAATAGCGAGTGGGGATGGGGAGCATAGGTGAGGTCGTGGTTCAGAGCCGCCACCACATCTTTGGCGGCATAGGGCAGGGATGTGCCAAACAAACTTCGCATCGTCTGCGCCAATAGCTGATGGCGATCGCAGGGCAGCAAATGCCGTTGCACATAGTAATGGGTGTGCCAAGTATTGGCGGGTTGGGGAGCAACAGCTAATAGGGTCAGCGATCGCACCCAGTCTGGGTAATGACGGGCATACAGCAACCCCACCACACCCGCCATCCCATGTCCCACCAGATGTACCGGACGACCCAACTTTTTGAGATAAATATGCAATAAATCCATGGCCGTTGACCAATGGCTGGCCTCGTCCAGGGTTTGCTGATAGTCCCATCGCGCAATGGTCACCTGTTGGGATAGCAGGCGCAAGAGGGGGCGATCGAAACACTTCAAGCTAGGACTGACACTGAGCCAGAGATACTCAGGGGAAGAAGACATAAAACTTGCCGAACGAAGTTGAGAACCAAATTGAATGGAATCGCTAATCGCTACCTCACCATTCACCTTCTCGCCAGTCACAAGGGTTGCGGGCTATTCCCACTTCTCCCTTGGCAGGCCAGTGAACGGTTACATCGCTACACCTGTAACGGTCATGAAAGCAGGGTGATGGGTAATTGGTGATTGGTGATTGGTGATTGGTGATTGGGCAACCAAATCACTGCCGATCTGCCATTACCCATTACCCCACTTTCATCACTACGCCCACTACAGTTGAGAACATAGTTGAGAATAATATGCAATAACGATGTAGAAGCAGTATATCTGAAGCCGGGCTTTTTGCAAAAGATTTTCATTAACTTGATCACGCGATCGCCCTTGCACCTGCCTCAGCGAACCGATTTCTTCAAGCAAGCAGGTCTCTAGTGCTACGCCATTTGTAGTGCGACGCTATCTACAGTGGGATACACCTCTCAGTGGGATACACCTATTTTTACCTGCAAATCCAAGATGCATTTGTTACTTAGATTTGCCATTCTTAAACGGTTGATCACCGAGGTAACTCGATAATGTCGTTGCAGATTCACACACGATTTCCGGGATTTTGCTAAATCAAAAATAAAAATGTTATACGAACAAAACCACGCGGTTTTACGTGACTTAGTGTGTAGCATTTGTCTACTATGATCTCCAGCTTGTATGCGAAAATAATCACGATCACATGCTGCATTCTTTCTCAGGGGGTTCTCACCGATGCTCAGTACAACAACCTCTCAACCAGAACAATCGGATCAATCAGGCCAATCGCCAACCGAACAATCACCCGCAGTTCCTATTGCCAATTCCCTCGATCTATCCCTGCGGCACTATCAAGCAGCTTTAGCCACACTACAAGCCGAAACTCCCCCCAAATCACAAACAATTCTGACTGTTTTATTAGCCCGCGATCGCCTACAAACTGCCCTGAGCGAAACTCAGGATCTCTCCGCTGAAACCGCACTACAAATTGCCCAACAAGACGAGCAACTCAAACAATACGGCAACAAGATTGCCGCAAGTGTTGAATTATCAGCTTGGCATAGCCTGTTCAATCCACCCAGTCATCACTGGTGGTGGTTTTTTGAACCACCAGCCCCCAAAGATGCATGGGATCAACTCGATTGGCTATTCAACATCGGTAGCATCCTCTGCTTAACCGGATTTGTCTCCTTCATGAGCCAAGTGATTCCACTGATTTTTGCTGGGGGCGTTGGTTTATTTGAATCCATTGGTTTGATGGGGCCAGGCGGCATGTTAGCTCTCACCTTGTCCAGTTTAAGCGGCGGCGAAGGGCGCAGCAAAATTCAAGAAGTCTTAACCACCCTTGGCATTCCCAAACGGTTTCAAAGTGAAGCGACCTTTGCACTGGCCTTAACCCTGTTTCTGGGCAGTTACGCAGCCAAAACTTACTTACCCGCGCATTATTTTGTAACCAACCTCAAAGAAGGTGAAGCGCAATACAAGTCTGGATATTTGCGAGAAGCGAAAGAAGCATTTGAAGCGGCCTTGGCGATTCCAGAGCAACCCGTCAAAGATATCGCGAAGATTTATACATCCTTAGGTTTGATTGAAGAATCCGTTGGTCATAACGGCAAAGCCAGAGAATTTTACCTCAAAGCCCTAGATAGCGGTGATGATGCTGTTTTGAATAACCTGGGGCGGATCTTCATCGTTACGGGTGACTTGAATACGGCTGAAACGTTTTTGCGAATGGGGCTTCAGCGGGCTAAGCCGGATGATGTCAATTTGCAGTATCAACTCCACCGCAATTTAGGGTGGGCATATCTAGAGCAGAAACGTTATGAGGATGCCATCAGCGAACTGAATCAAGCCGTGGAGTTTGATAAACAAATTCCAGACGGCAATTTGGGTAAAGGGATGGCCAACTGCTTCAAAGCCGAAACCTACGGGATCTTAGCTAAGAATAGCAAACCGGAGCAGGCGGCTGAATATTCGGCTAAAAGCGAGAAGCAATGGTCATTTTGCCTACAATATGGTGTGCCCGAAACCCTAGCCGAATACCGCAAGGTGATTCAAATCAATCCAGATGTGGCTCGTGAACTCAACACCCACGGTATTTTCCGCTAGACCCTCGCAATGATTTCTCCCAAGCTCAATAGATCGAAAACATAGACATCTCTGGTTAGTTTGAGGGTTGTTGTGGAGG
>CAZJZR010000002.1:5317-25137 GCA_964550475.1 uncultured bacterium | reverse complement strand
TTGCCGCCTCCACAACAACCTTTTCGATCTACTGAAGCTGGATAACACGGTAGCCTGGCTCCGGTTGTCCAGCTTTTTAATTTGACCATTAATTCGTAACCGTTCACATTCTCCCCCCAAACGTGAAATACGCCCGGAAAAGTGTTGCGGGCTACACCCGCTTGTTCCTCCCCTGATGGGAATGAACGGTTATCTTTAGCCGTCAAAATGACTGAAAATAGGACTTTTACAACACCCTCTCAAATAGAGCAACTATCTCCGTATTTCTTTCAACAAAAGAATAATTAATACACAGTAGATTTTTATTGACTCGATAACGGCTTTGAATTCTCACAATTATTAGGGGGTGTGTCCCCTCTTTTCCATTAGCGATAAGTCTTTTATTTTAAGCTTTATACATACTGTTCTCTGGATCAATCAGCAATGATCACCGTCAAGCCAATTTTGGTTTTAGCCATACAATCAACCAAAAAATTGATCAATTGGCTCATTTGTGTTTTGATCAATTGCATTTCAAATAATGCAATGCTCAAGACATCCAATTGCTAATAGAACTGTTACTAGAAAATTATCGATCGCCAACCATTAATCGATAGATATCAATATACTTATTGAGCTAGATATATTTATCGAGCTAGGTAGCATGAGGTGAGGATTTGATATTTTTCGAGTTCAGCAGTTTTGAGTTAAGAGAGTGTTTGAAAAGCTGATTTGTCCTGCGCCCCATGCAGTAAAAATCAACCTTCTAGCCCCTTTTTTAAACCCCCTCTGAGGTATTTGATTCATAACCATTCACTCCCTGGCAGGGGAGGAACAAGCTGGCACAGCCCGCAACACTTTTTCCCTGGGAGGATGTGAATGGTTACTTTGATTCTTCATCATTCTAGTGCAGCGTCACAGCTAGGTTTTAGGGTCAAGTTCTCCGGAATTTACCCTGAACCTAAGCGTTGACAAGGCACTAGATTGTTCACTGCTCTAGGTTGAGGTTCGCCAAATGACGCGCTTGGTTCACAGTTTCTTGTTGCACAGGTTTAGGCATGGCCAATGGATGGGTTCTCCACTTAATACGAGGGACATCCAGCCGGTAGGCTTGGAGTTTCAAGTTGAATCGTTACAAGATTTGGGGATTCCATAGTTGACTAATTCCGCCTATAACAATGCTCAATCAACTGAAGGACGCTCAAGCCTGATGAACCAGGGTTTTAAGCCCCTTGTTTGTCCCTCACCAAAGCGCAAACGGCTATATCAGGGGTTTCACATTGATGCAGCACAGACGAGGCAGGTGCAACCCCTCAGTTTGGCAGGTTGAGTGGTGTGGATATAGCTCAGCTTACGTAACCATTCACTCCCCGTCAGGGGAGTGAATGGTTACCAGCTCACATTACCGCAAGCGGCTATAGACATCGCCTTTATAGACATCGCCTTTGTACTGGGTAGATTGTACTGGTTAGGGTAAATGTGATGCGAATGCTCCATCAGATGCCCACTGGATCTGCCCACTGGGGTGTGGAACCCTCCAGTTGTTTGTGGAACCCTCCAGTTGTTTATAGAGTGTTTATAGAGCAGTAGTTTCAATGGCTGACTGAGAGATGCTTACATTTGCAAATCTGCTGGATTTGCAAATCTACTTTTGTAGTAAACAACGTAACCGTTTACTCCCCGTCAGAGCTTGTCATTGCCAACATTTTTACAACGCTTACATCGCCAGCCTTTTCCATCCTCCGGGAAGCAAGCTAGCTCCTCTAGCTCCTTCTCGACTAGGGAGAAGAAGAGCTAGAAAAGCCGTCTCCCCTGGGGAGCTTGTCGTTACCAACATTTTTAAAACGCTTATGCCGCAAGCTTGACCCTCACCCTAAATCCCTCTCCCAAGTAGGGAGAGGGACTTTGAAACTCCCCTTCTCCCTACTTAGGAGAAGGGGTTGGGGGATGAGGGGAAGATGTTGGTAATGACAAGCCTGGGGAGAGGGTATAGCCCAAGGGGCATTCAACAAAGGGTGAGGGCAAGACGTTGGTAGTGACCCGTTAGAGACTGTCTTAAAAGTTGATTCTTCCTGCGCGAGGCGCAAGCAAAATCAATCTTCTAGAGACCTTTTCCGACGGACTCGCAGGGGAGAACCAAGTGGGCTGCGCCCGCAGAACTGTTTCCCTGGAGACGGTGAACGGTTTCTGAGTGGCCGCATCCACACTGGCAAAACGGCTGCTCGTCAGTCATGCAAAATTCGGTTTCTGTGAGAGATCTGGCCTCTAGAACTCTAGTTGCAATTACGGTTGGTTCGGTTTTCCTTGATATCGGTATTCACTAGCAAAGTATGCGGTGGTGACTGAAGCAGATCAAGCCTGTCCGACTGGTCGAGCCAGTAAAGAACTGTATAAATGTAACCGTTCACTCCCCGTCAGGGGAAGAACAAGCGGGCGTAGCCCGCAACACTTTTCTTCCCGCAACACTTTTCTTATGGAGGGGATGGGAACGGTTACGTATAAATTGATCGATCAAATGTTTTTTTTTGATCATTAACCTCACAGATTCTTCACAATTGTTCTCTACAATTGAATTCGTGATGGAATTAGGGTTCCATCACAGATTAGGGTTCAAACTTTCGGGTTGCAAACATATTTTTGTTGCCTTAACCAAGCGACAAAAACTAGTTTCATTTGCTTTAGTGAGTGCATATGTTAATTACACATCTACCGTTTTGTATCAGTCTGCGTGCTGCTACATCTGCTAGCAAATTTTTAGGGGTTCAATTTGTTCAATTGCTAGTGTTGGGAATACGCGCTTGGTTGCGGCTCAACCAACATCTAGTGATCCCCAAGTCTGAGCATCACTCTTCATTGATTTGGCATCAGCCTTGGCTCCGCAACGAGTTTTTAACGAAGTTCACTTGCCACCTTAATATATCTGCCCGATCGCAGATAGTATCGCCACATACATGCTGTATAGATGCTGTTAGTAATTGACAGTAATTGGTGGTGGAGCTGAATTCAGCGACTTTTTCAAATAGCTTCTAAATGGCACCAATCAGCTATACCGAACCGATTAGCTACACCGATCAGTTGTGGTTAGAAGCTAGATTTATCGTTATAGAAGGCTCGACAAATTATAGTCAGCGTATTATCGATGCCCAATTAATCCAGATTAATTAGGTCTCTAGAGAATGCGGAAATCGTACTCTAAAGATAGGCATCTAACTGACCTGAATCGTTACTCTTAAGAGTCTGTCCGGAAAGTTGATTTTTCGTACCCTTCAAGTACAAAAAGTCAACCCGTACAACTACTTTGCGGATAGGTGCTAAACGCAGAGATACCTAATGTAATTAGGTCAAACTTTTAAACCATTCTTTAGGATATAAACGAGTATCTCGCGATACTCTATAGCGATTCGCTAATTCATCCTAACCAAGCAAAAGGGTATAGCCCTATATTGCAAGAGTTCAAGGCAACATTTGGTGTGCTTTTGGCTAACTTTAGTGCACTTAATCGTTGTACAAATGGGGGACTAGACCCCGTGTCGTTGTAGTATTTGTACTTGCAAATTTTGCATTTACAAAGTTCGTATTTAGATTTGCTGGGTTGGGGAGAGATGAGTTTTTGTTCATCTCAAACCATTGTGTTTGTAAAGGGTGCATGATCATGAAAACGCTAACTATTTTGCTTGGTTTTATCGTCGCAGGCATGGGTGTCCTGCCCACTTATTCCATGTTCAAGCCGCAACTGGTGCAAGCGAACACCATGTTGCCACCGGGACAATCCCGCACCTTGATCACGAATACAAAATGGCAGGGCACATCATTTCCGGTCGAAATTTTTCAAGGTTACACGTCCTTATTTGGATATCGCCGTTCTGTGGTGGGCGGCCCCGGAAAAGAGTTTCACTTGGGTTTAGATATGCGAGCACCCAAGGGCAGCTACGTCCGTAACTGGAAAACGGGCAAAGTGCTGGAAGTTTTGCAAGATGACGTGTGTGGGACTTCCGTCAAGATTCAATCTGGGGATTGGATCCACCACTATTGCCATTTGGAAGGCGGCGTAGAAGTGCGGAATGGAAAGCGATACTTTGTGGATCGCGTGGGCGGATTGCAACTGCAAGAACAGCAGCAGGTTCTAGCTGGTACACGCATTGGCCGCGTGGGTCTGACTGGCCGGACTACTGGCCCCCATCTCCATTGGGGCTTAATGTACCGAGGTCAGTGGGTTGATCCTGGCGTGGTGCTGCGAGAAATGTATAGTCAACAGTCCGGCAGGCAGTCGGGTGTGGTGGGTATGCAGTAGTGATGTGCAGTAGTTAATGTCCAGTTAATGTCCAGTTAATGTCCAGTACTGATGCGTTAGCAGAGGACAGTGTTTAGGTCTGAGTGATCGGTGGGAATTGCATTAGTGGGCAGTAGCGAGGTCGAAATCAGCAATTCTCATTTTGAAGCGTTTGTACTATTTTCGACAGATTGATTGCCATCTTTACCTCAAGCATTCAACGAAGGAATAAGGTTTTCAGGCAGCATGGATTCAGGAAGTCGAAGTACAAAGGAACTATCGCTTGTCATAATGAGAATTGCTGGGTCGAAATGGTTGGCCTAGCTGCCGCTCTGGTTTCCGCCATCCCCCCCTTTGTTTAGTTCTCTCTGCACGTAACCGTTCACATCCTCCCGTAGGAAAAGGGGCGTTGCTGAATTTAGGGATGAGCTAGGAGTTGGATGAATTGAAACAAAGTTTCAATTCATCCTGCTATTCAGCAATACCGGAAAAGGGTTGCGGTTTACGTCCGCTGGTTCCTTTCCCAAGGGGGAGTGAACGGTTACCTCTGAACAGTTTGCACACTCTGGAAGCGTTGCTTCCGTTTCAAGGCTTTTGCAGATTTTTCAATACTGTCCACATTGGGTAAGGCTTTAGGTTTGTTATGGGTATGATCAACCAGCTTCTGCTCACCGGAGGGGTGGGTGTTTTCGGCGTTGCCGCGATCGCAGCGGTGCCGTTAGCGGCCAGTGCTAATGATTATCGGGGTAATGTCAATCAGGTCTTAAATCAGGTGCGAGCGAATCAAAGCTGGAGCACGGCAACATTTCCTGTGGCGAATCCCGCCGCTGCCACCACCTATGGCTCTGGGGTGGCGATCGCGGCTCCCCAAGGCACAGCGGTTCGCAGTTGGTTAACGGGGCGGGTGGAGCAAATTTCGATGGATGCCAGTTGCGGCGTAAATGTGGTAATTCGCTCTGGGCCTTGGCAACACCGCTATTGTTCGTTGCAAGGGGTAGTGGGGCAGGATAGCCAAGGTCGGATTATGTTGTCGGATGCGGCGGCGAGGATTGAGCTACGGCAGGGGCAGCATGTGGTTGGTGGTAGCGCGATTGGCCGAGTTAGCGTGGCACGGGCGATCGGCAAATCTGTCTTGTACTGGCAACTGAACCACCAAGGTCGTCCCGTGAATCCGGCACAGGTCTTACAAATTATGCAAGCCCAACAACAACCCCCAGTGCAGATGGCGATGCGCCCGACCCAATTGGCTAACCAAGTGAGAAACCCGCAGATCCAGGTGCCACCGCCAGCCAGAACCCCCAATGGCATCCGTACCAGTGTCGGCCCGATTACCACCCAACCGCACATTCTTGCCCTCCGCCAAGCGATTATTGGGCAAGAAAGCGGTAACAATCCTAATATTGTCAATCCCCATTCTGGTGCGTTGGGTTTGGGGCAGGTGATGCCAGAGAATGTGGCAGAGTGGTCGCAGGCGGCGTTGGGTTACAGCATCACACCGGAGGAGTTTCTCCGCAGTCCTCAATTGCAACTGCGAATTATTGACTATAAGTTGACCGAGTATTGGCAACGGGCGATTCGGCGCAGTGGGGGGGATGAGGCGATCGCGGTGCGGATGGTGGCGGCTCAGTGGTATTCCGGCAACCCGAATTTATACGACAAAGCGGCTACCGAAACCTACGACGGTCATGCCTACCCGTCGATTCGTGATTACACCTTATCTGTCCTAAGCCGCTATCAAACCTTACGGGTCGCAAACCGTTAGGGTGTGGCGCGGCGCGTGGGGCTGATGGCTGTAAGGGCGAACGGCAGTTCGCCCCTACGGTGTGATTGGGGTGTGGGCATAGCCCAGATCACCAACGGATTATTCTTTGGGGCTGCTGGATGCGGGGGCGGGTTTGGGTTTGAGGGCGATTAATGCCTCCAATTGCCCAGTGGTGGCGTTGGGTTGGGTCAGGGTTACGCCGATACTGCGGATGGAGTTGGCGATCGCGTTGGCTTCAGGGCGCAACCGTCCCCCTTGGGCTTGTAACAGATTATTGGTGAGGGCGAAGGCGGTGGAATCAACGTTGAGATAAAGGTATCCGGCATTGGGGGTGGGCAGGGTTTTGGCGATCGCCTGGAAATTTTCACTACCCGTTAAGCTGACTGTGGGCTTTTGCGCCAGCATTTCCACAATCGGTTGCCCCACGCCCAAAAATACCGTATTGCTATTGACCCAACCGTGTCCCAGCATTGTAGTTTTGCCGTTGGGACTGCGCCATTCCGTCAAGTTCACCCCATCAACCTTGCGGGTTTGCACCTTGAGAAAATTCTGTTTTGCCACGGCATCCAATTTGCTGAGGCTGGTTTCGGTAACTTTGCGATCGCCCGTTTCCAGCAACAAGCCCACCCCAAATCCCAAGGGCGGCAAAAAGCCTTGGCGGGGGGCAATGGCACTCAGGGCAAACTCGCCATTCATCCAACCGAACACTTCGCGATCGGCATCCAACTGCCAGTCCTTAAACTGTTCCCGGATCCGGTTGACGGCTTCGCGGGTGGGGGGATCGGTTTCCGCTTGGCTGACCAACATTTGCCAAATATCCTTCACCCCCCGCCCACTGATTAACGCCAGGGTTTCTTGGGGTAACTGCTGCAAGATTTTGCCATCGGTGGCTTTGTACTCTGGCGTGCCCGCTTGGGGATTCAGCCGAAACGCCACCCGCACTCGGATGCCCTGTTGCTCCTCGACTCCCACCCGCAGGACTGCCGATTGCACCGGTTTGAGGGTGGGCAGCGGTGGCAGATTTTCCCGTTGGCGTTGGGCTTGTTGCACCGAAACAGCGTAGTCTGGCAGGTAAATTTCTAGGAGAGCCTGTTGGGAAAAACTATCGTCAGCTAAGAGATCGTTGGCGGTGTCGCGCTGAGCCAGGGAGGGCGCGCCTTTGGCGGTGGCGATCGCCTGCTCCATGGTGCTTTGCAAATTGGTCAGCAGCAAATGTTGATTAGAGACGGCCATATAGGTCGTTTCCCGATCCTTGGCTTCTCCCGTCTTCACCGTCACTTCCACCACGGGCACGCCCTGGATGTCCAGTTCCCGAATCTGTGCCCCGGACTGGCTTTTCAGCTTCGCCTTCAGTTTTTCGACTCCAGCGGCATCTTTAATGCCCGCCACCACCAACACATCCTCAATTGGGTCTGGTGGCGGTGCGTCGGCATCCCCATCACCCGCAGTCGGCTGATTGGGCTGGTCATTGGGCTGACTGGTGGAGGGGTTCGGCATCATGGCCACCATAATTCCGTTCACCACGGGCTGCAAGTCCTGCTGAATCGTTAAGTTGGTTCCTGCGAAAACCGCTTCCTCCAAGGACTTTAACCCTTCGGCGATCGCGGTCTCATCCATCGGAATGGCGAAGGTTTTTAACTTATCCCAGGTTTTGGGGTCGGTCGAAATGTACCCTACAGTTACCGCCTGTTGGGGCACCACTCGCGCTAGGGTCAAGGCTGGAGACTCTGTGGGGGCTTGGATGCGGTTGAAATACACATATGCGCCCACGCCACCTGCCACTAACCCAACAATCCCCAAGGCTGGTAACAGTAATTTTTTGCTTGCCATGATTCAGTGTCTGTGATGTGCCAAATGCGAACGGTGAGAAATCGCCCAAAGAAATCGCCGAAAAGAACAAATAGCCGAAAAGAACAAATAGCCGAAAATAGTAAACAGAATAGCCCCTTTTGATTGGAGGATCGCGTGTTAACCACAACGATCGATACTGTGCTTAATGCTGCCTTAGCGGGAGACCCCCTCACCGTTACTGAGGCGGTGACCCTATTGCAGCAAACTGATCGCGGGGCGATCGCGGCGATCCAGGTCGCCGCAGATCAGTTACGGCAGCAGTTGGTGGGCGACACGGTGACCTATGTGATTAACCGTAACATTAACTTTACAAACATCTGTGAACAACACTGTGGATTTTGTGCATTCCGGCGGGATGCCGATGATCCAGGAGCCTATTGGTTGGATTGGGGGGTGATTTTGGAAAAAACGGCGGCGGCGGTGCAACAGGGGGCGACCGAAATTTGTATGCAGGGGGGACTGAATCCCCAAGCGAAGGTGGCCGGAGCAACCACGCCCACTCTAGCGTATTACACAGAATTGGTGCGGACGATTAAGGCTGAGTTTGCGGATTTGCACCTGCACGCTTTTTCACCCCAAGAGATTCAGTTCATTGCCCGTGAAGATGGGTTGGACTATGCCACGGTGATTGCCAAGTTGCGAGAGGCGGGGGTGGATTCCATGCCCGGAACGGCGGCGGAAATTTTGGATGATGCGGTGCGGCGGGTGCTGTGTCCTGAAAAGATTGACGCGGCGACATGGGTGGAGATTGTCTCAACGGCGCATCGGTTAGGGGTGTATACGACCAGTACCATGCTATCGGGGCATATTGAAACGGCGGCGCAACAGGTGGGACACTTGGCGACGCTGCGATCGCTGCAACAAACGGCGATCGCCAACGGTTACCCCGCCCGTCTGACTGAATTTATCCTGCTGCCCTATGTGGGACAGGATGCCCCCAAAGCCCTGCGCCGTCGGGTGGGTCGCGATCAGCCGGTGTTGGCCGACGCGCTGCTGTTAACCGCTGTGTCTCGCCTATTTTTAGGGCATTGGGTGCCCAATCACCAGCCCAGTTGGGTGAAGTTGGGACTGGCGGGAGCGGCGACTGCATTAACCTGGGGCTGTAATGACATCGGCGGCACGTTGATGGAAGAACACATCACCTCGATGGCAGGGGCACAGGGGGGGACTTGCCAAACAGCGGCAGATTTACAAGCGGCGATCGCGGCTTTGGGTCGTCCCGTCCGCCAACGAGATACCTTATACCGATATGTCGATTGAATTCATGTCGCTTGAATAGCTGGCGGCTTCCTGCACCAGATTGCGGCGGGCGGCGGCTTCAAAGCGGTGCTGAAACCAATCGGTGTAAAACAACTGCGGGCGTTGCAGCAGGCTGGCTAAGAAGTTGCGTCGTCCGGTGCGGAAGTCTGCATCGCTGAGCCACGGGTATTCTGCACGGATTTGTTGGGTGTACTGGTGGTAGCGATCGCGCTCTGCACCGAGGATGGCCAAATCCACGTCCATGGTGAGGGCAGCGAGGGGCGTGGTGGGCGGCACCCGATGACGGGTCGCCAAAATACAGTCACAAACGGCAGCAATGATCGGTTGCGGGTTAGGCAGTGCCGCCTGTTGCAAGACAGTGGCGGCATAGTCGGCACTCATGGCTTCGTTGTCTGGCTGATTCGTCTGTGCACCGCTAGTCTCACGGGGATCGTAATAACTATCGTGGAACCAAAGGGCAAGTTCAACCACTGCGGCTTCTAGGGCGGGTAAGGGGTGTTGGGACTGGAATTGGTCGAAGATGGCCAAGCAGTCGTTAATGTGGCGATCGGTGTGATAAACGCGATGGGGTTGCTGATAGCAATCGGCAAGTGGGTGGAAGGGGGGAATGTGTTGTGGGCGCAGGTGGGCAAATAAGGCGTGCCAGCGTTGGGGGGTGAACTGGGGGAGGGGACTGGTCACGGTAATGGGTGATGGGTAACTGGTAATTGGTGATGGGTAATTGGTGATGGGTAATTGGTAATGGGTAATTAATTGGTAATGGGTAATTAATTGGTAATGGGTAATAAGTGATGGGTAAGTGCCTGTGTTTTGGGGTGATGATGAGATTGAGTAACCAATTCTTAACAAAAACCTGAGGAAACAGTTGCAAACCGTGATGGCTTCGTAACGCGATATTGCAAAAAATGCAGAAAGATTGCAACCTTCACCAAAATTGGGTAGGAACTTTAATCTAATAAAATCCGAGGGCTTGTCGCGAGGGACACCATGAATAATATCCAACGATATCGGTTTGTCTGCACCCTAACATTTGGTGATATTTACGGCCAGATTATTGTTTGGTTGATTGTCATTTTCTTGAGCTTGGCTGCGGCTTTAGCGTTGATGGGCACCACTCGGCCAATTTATGCCTTGGCTACCGTTGGCCTGATTTTGGTGCTATCGTTGCCGTTTTTGCTGTTTGCCTTTGTCACAACTTTGTTGAATCACATCGAAATGGCAGAGGTTGATCCGGCTGAAGCAACGCAGAAGAGTGCTAGCATTAGCGGCCAACCGTCATCCCAAGGCGCGTAGCCAGGCTTTAGGGTCCTCCGATCAGCCATTGCAGGTTTCTTCTGGATTGTGGTCGGTGTATGACTAATTCACTCCATCGGTCACGAACGACAATCATTAGATTTCTAAGGGCACAAAACCTTGTGCCCTTTTTTTCGTTTGGTTTTCGTTTGTTTTTAGCTGTGGCAGAACTGGGGTAGATGGGTGATGATACGGACTGTGATGGCTGTAATGGGCAATTGTGGATGGTATTGCGGTGAACAATAGTTCAATGGTGGACAATAGCTCCAAGATGGCAGTGATGGCAGCGATACCAATGGGGCGATCGCTCTCCCTGTCACTATTCCAAGATGCGCGGGATTACCAAATCCTGTTCTTGATGCTGTTTTTGGGGTTGGGGATTGGCACGCGGGATTGGACGCTGCACCCGACGATGATTGCCACGGCGATCGCGTCTTGTTTAGTTACCCAATGGCTATGCAGTCAGCTAGCGGGACAGTTCACCCAAGCCTGGGCCAGCAGGCGCGATTCTCTGGCTTCAGCGACGGATGAGACTGGGTTAGGGGAAACGCCACAACCGGAAAGTTCCCCCCTCGCTGTAGGGACACGGCATTGCCGTGTCCTGGGATTACCTGCTGAGTCCCCAAATACTCAACCAAATACTCAACCACCGACTCCCCAACCGTTCAATTGGCGCAGTCCGTTAATTACGTCGCTGGGGCTGAGTTTGTTGCTGCGGACGGATCACCTGACGACGATGATGTTGGCGAGTGGATTGGCGATCGCCAGCAAGTTCTGTTTCCAATTCGCAGGCAAGCATTGGTTTAATCCGGCTAATTTCGGCATCATTGGCGTGTTGCTGCTGACCCATGATGCTTGGGTGTCGCCGGGACAGTGGGGCAATGAAAGTTGGTATGGGCTGGTGTTTGCGGCGGCGGGGGGCTTGGTGCTGCAACGGGTGGGGCGATGGGACACAACGGCGGCGTTTTTGGGCACCTATGGGCTGTTGGAGGCGGGACGAAATCTCTGGTTGGGCTGGACGTGGGATGTGTTTGGCCATCGGCTGATGAGCGGGTCGCTGTTGCTGTTTGCCCTGTTCATGCTCACCGATCCGCGTGCAATTCCCAACCGCTGGGTGGCGCGGCTAATTTGGGCGATCGCGGTGGCGGGTCTAACGTTTTATTTACGCAATAACTGGCACCTTTCGACGGCAGTATTTTGGGCGTTGTTTGCCCTGTCGCCGCTGACGGTGTTGTTGGATTGGTTATTACCGGGCGATCGATTTGTGTGGTGGGAAAATGGTCAACAGCGTAATCCCTAACTGATCAACCCCTAACCTGCCATGCGTTTTGCCCGTTTTTGTTCATACATTAACTTATCCGCTTCCGCCAGCAACGCCTCCAACGTCGTCTCCTCCGTCGGCAAACAGGGGTGAACCCCCACACTCATCGAGATGTGATACGGGCGATCGCTCTCTGCATTGGCGCGATCGATACTGCTTTGCAAGCGTGCATGAATTTCCTCCGGATTGGACAGATAGGATGGAATTAACGCCACAAACTCATCCCCACCCAACCGCGCCAGAATATCCGCATCCCGAAACGTTTGTTTCAGCACCATCGCTGCATTAACGATGAATTGATCGCCCACCTCATGCCCCAACGAATCATTCACAGTTTTCAGCCGATCTAAATCAATAAACAACAGACAAACTGGCGTTTCAGTGCGTTGGGCAATCTTCAATTGTTGTTCCGCTAACACAAAAAAACCACGGCGATTCGACAAACCTGTGAGTTCATCGGTCAGCGACAATTGCCGCACCTCCGCCTCTGCCCGCAACCGTTCCTTAATTTCCTGTTCTAGCTGTTGGTTTTGTTCTAGCAACAACTGCTTTTGTTGTTGGATCAACAATTGATTTTTGACCCGTACCAACACCTCCAACTCTTGGAATGGCTTCGTAATATAATCACTACCGCCCATCTCAAATGCCCGTACCTTATCTTCAATACAATCCAAGGCACTAATAAAAATGATCGGAATATGCGCTGTCAGACTAGACTGTTTTAGCTGTTCACACACGGTATATCCGTCCATTTCTGGCATCGTGATATCCAACAAAATCAAATCCGGTGGATCACGATAGGCGGCTTGCAAAGCCATCGAACCATTTAACGATTTACGCACCAAATAGCCTTTTGCTTCCAAAATTTTAGCCAATAGGCGCAAATTATCAGGCGTATCATCCACAATCAAAATATTGATGGGATTAGCTGACAAACTAGAGTTCGATTGGTGTGGATCCATCATGGGGTAGACGTGCTCAATAGAGATCACGATTCATAGATGTAGCAGAGGAATCGTCATTGATGAATCAGGAATGCTGGACTAATTCAAGAATTTGTTCAAATTTAAATTGTTCTGCCAGATGCGTTAGTTGTGTACCCAGTTCAACCAACTCTGGGGGCAACTCATTCGTCAGTTCCGCGATCGCCCGATCGTTACCACAAATAGCCGCTGTTTCTAACTGATTGAGCCAATTTGTTGGCAGGTTAGCCAACTGAATTAAATCGGCCAGATTGAGTGCATCTGTTGATTGTTCCTTAATTGATTCAGGCAAAGACACAGATGCATAGGATGGATAGATGGACGGTGTATTAGGGTCTGCGTACACACAATCCAACCCCAGATGTTCTTTCAGTTTAAGAAAAAGTGTTTCTTCGTGGAAGGGCTTGAGGATGTAATCATTACAGCCAACGCTGTAAGCCAGACTCACATCTGCCTGAAAAGCTTGAGCAGTCAGGGCGATGATGATGGTGGGGGCGTGGGGGCAGGAGGGTGGGGGTGAGTCAGTGGGGTGGGCAATGGCAGCAAGGCACTCACTGGCCTCTTGCTGTTCCAGTTCCCGAATCCGTTGGGTCACGGCATACCCATCCAGATCCGCCATCCGAATATCCATCCAAATCAGGTGGGGCCGCCAGTCTTGCCAAACTTGTAACGCCTCTTGACCACTGTCAGCGGCTTGCACATCCAGGTCAAACTGGTTGAGCCAGCGCACTAAGACTGACCGATTTTCCAGTTGGTCATCCACAACCAGGATGCGGTAGTGGGGATGTCCAGGAACAAAGCCAACGATGGGGCGATCGCCACCCATGGCCGTCCCTGGAACCACTTCGGTCGGCAGCACCGGCAACTGCACCGTAAAGGTTGTCCCCTGCTGAAGTTGACTCTGCACCTGAATCGTACCGTGCAACAACTCCACCAACTTGCGGCTAATCGTTAACCCCAATCCTGTCCCTCCGGTCATTTGTTTCCCCGCTTCCGCCTGCACAAATGCCTCAAAAATCACCTCTTGATCGGCCAACGGAATGCCAACGCCCGTGTCTGTGACTTGGAATTGCAGCAGCGTGGGGGAGGGCGCGGGGGTAAGGGAGTGGGTGGGTCGGCGGGTGGATGAGAGGGGGCAGGAGGGGAAGAGGGGATTGGGTGGTGTGTCTGTTGTAGTCTCTGCGTCCACCACACTGACCTTGAGGCTAATCTCGCCGTGGTGAGTAAACTTAATCGCATTGCTCAACAGATTCAGCAGAATTTGCCGTAATTTGGGCGCGTCAGTGATGACGTAGACGGGAACCTGTGGCGCAATGGTCAGGGTCATGCGAACCTGTTTGGCCATTGCCCGTTTTGCCATCATCGTGTGCAGGGTGTCCAACAGGCTGATCAGGTTAAAGCCACTGGAGTCAATGGTGCTATGGCCGGATTCAATCTTAGACAAGTCCAAGACATCGTTAATCAAACTCAGCAGGTGATCGCCACTGCGACGGATGGTGCGGAGATCGTCCTGTTGGCTGGGGGTGAGGTTGGAGTCGTGCCCCATTACCTGCGTAAATCCCAAAATGACATTCAGCGGCGTGCGGAGTTCGTGGCTCATGTTGGCCAAGAAGGCACTTTTGGCGAGGTTGGCCGCTTCCGCTGCTTGCATCGCTTGGCGCAGTTCCTGCTCTTGGCGTTTGCGATCGCTAATATCTTGGCCAATCCCCAAAAATCGGCCATCGGATAGGCGCACACTCGCCCATGTGGTTTCCAAGTATTCCCCCATGGCAGTACGGGCGGTGAAATCCTGCCAATTACCCCGTGCCCGTAGCATGTGGTTGAACATCGCTTGTCGATAATCTGGATCGGGGTAACAGGTGGCAAAAATATCCCGATGTTGCCAGTCGGTAATCGTCCAACCCAAGAGGCTTTCTAGAGCGGGATTGATGAACTGAATCTGACCGTGTTTATTGAATAAAACGATCATGATTGGGATGCGATCGACGATCGCCTTAAACATTTCCTTTTGTTGCAGTAAGGCTTTCTCCGCTTGTTTACGGCTAGTGATATCCCGCACCATCACCAAGACCTCATCCTGCAACAAGGGGGTAATTCGCACCTCCTCATAACACAGGTGATCATCAACCGTAATCGCGTGTTCATACACCTGCGTCATCCCAGACACCAAGGCGCGTTGGGTATAGCGCATTCGCATCTGGGCTAATTCCGCTGGCAAAATGTCGCGGATATTAGCATGATCAGTTGCATGGTCAGACGACTGACTCGGCTGCACCCCATTGACAGTATTGTTGGACAAAAAATCCACATAGGTACCATCCCCGCGCATCCGAATTAACCGATCGGGAATCGCTTGGATAATCGCTTGCTTCGTCTGTTCACTTTCCCGTAGTGCCGTTTCCACCGCTTTCTCACGGGTAATATCTTCGGCAATCCCCGTAAACCGAATCACCTGCCCCGCTGCATCCAATAACGGAACGATGTGGGCGGCAATCCACCGCACACTGCCATCCGGTCGAATGATGCGGTAGGTTTCTTCCATCGTGGTCTTGTGGGTAAGGTGGTGGTGCATCGCCGCTTGCATCCGGGGGCGATCGTCAGGATGGATGATGGTTAGCCAGCTTTGGGAATCGCTGTAGAGGCTAGCGCAACTCTGCTGCCAGATCTGTTCATAGGCGGGTGAAACGTACAGCACTTGGCCTGTGGGAGAGATCAGCAGAAATACTTGGTGGATATTTTCTGCCAGTTGACGAAATTTGGCTTCACTGTCTCGCAGGGCTTGTTCGGCTTGCTTGCGATCGGTAATGTCCCGCACCACCACCAGCACCTCATCGGATGTCAGGGGGGCAATCCGGGCTTCTTCGTAGATGGTCACCCCGTCGAGTTCAAATTGATATTCCTGGGTCTGGACTGTTCTGGTGGCAAGGGCAACAGCCGCTAGGGCAACTCGTTCTTGGCCAATGTGGATGGGGACAACTTCGGTAATTTGACTGCCTGTAATTCCGCCATGGCGGGGAGCCAGCAGATGGATAGCTCCGGGGTTGAGCACTTCCAGTTGGGTGCCATTTTGATGCATTCGCACCAGAAAATCTGGAATGGATTCGATGAGGGCTTGTTGGGTGGCTTCCGCCTGTTTGCGATCGCTAATGTCCTTCATGAAACAGTAATGCGCCAATAGCCGATGTTGCGAATCGTAGGAGGCAATCATCACCACTTGTTTATGAAACATCGACCCATCTTTGCGAATGCCCTTTGTTTCAATTTCCACCCGTCCGTCTTGCTGCATCTGCTCATAGGCCGCTGCCATCCGCGCTAACTCATCTGGATGTACCGTTTGCTGCCAGTCGCACCCAAGTAATTCCTCCGGTGTATATCCAGTCGTATCGGCATAGGCGTGGTTGACATAAACGTAACGCCCCTCCGGATTAATTTTCGACATACCGGATAGGGCATTGGCCATGGCGGCATCCATTTCGTGCAGTTCCGCTTCCATCTGCCGTCTGGCCTGCACCTCTTGCCACGCCCGTTTTTGGGCAACCCGATAGTTGTTCACCTGTTGGGTCAACTCTGTGACATCTTGAATAGACCATAGGGCATAGAATTGCGGTGTGCTTTGCTCGGATACCTGGGCAATTGGTAGAGCCGTAATCGTCGTTTGTTGGATTTGCAATTGCCCATCGGGGTTGTGGATGGGGATGAGATGGGGATGCAATTGCGAGGACAATAGAATTGGGTGGCCACCCGTGAAAATCTGTTCTAGACGGCTCAGGTAAGTCGGTTGGCTCAGGTGGGGAAACTGTTGCATGATTGATTGGCCGACCATCTGCGATCGCTCCAACCCTGTCCACGCTTCCAATCGGGCATTCCAAAACTGCACAATCCAGTTGGCATCAATCACAAACACGCCCAACGGCAAAAAATCCAAGACTGTAAACTGAGCAACGTTAGGCCCTGTCTGCCCAGCCACCCCGGCTGCTGGTGTGATCCAGCCTGCTTCTATGCAATCCCGTTTCATAACAATCCGGTTCCATACGGTTTGAGGATGCAGTCGCCTAGGGTCGGATCGGCGTAGCCCGCCCGACTGACCCCCTATCAGGTAAGGGTTGTGTTTTTATCGGTGTATTTAATTAGTTTTGATCGATTGAGCTGTAACCGTTCACATCCCCCCATGGCAACAGTGTTGCGGGCGTAGCCCGCTTGTTCCTCCCCTGACGGGGAGTGAACGGTTACATTGAGCGGGGCTGAAACTAGTTGTGAAACTAGTTGTGAAACTAGTTGTGAAACTAGTTGTGAAAATTGTTGTATGGAGTGGGCAAGCGATCGCGTCCTCGACCATGCACGGCTTGATCTTGCACAATCTGGCGATACAGATTCGAGTGCTAGAGATTGAAGGTCTAGAGATTGAAGTTTATTGAACGGCGCGATCGCGGCTGTAGGTGGGGGCGAAACGGGGGCACAGTGGACGGCAAACGGGGGCGATCGATCAGCAGGGTCACTCATATGGTCAGGATTGGGATGGTTGTTCACAATCCACCTCCAAGATCTCCTCTAGGGCGATGAGCAAAATATCAAACGCACCAATATTGAAGATAAGAATAATATCGCCTGTGATCAAAAGCTGTTGCACAATAAACCGCGTTTTGGCCAATAGAACAGGTTTTGTCAAGTCCCCAATATCATTATCCGGTAAGACTAACGCACTTACAGGTAATTCGGTATAAGTCGGAATGGCATAACGGAGGTGTTGATGCAGCAAATTGCTCATTTCACCCATCACACCATTTAATACAACATTGCCAACTTCACTTAGTGTGCCCGTTTTCAAGGCATCTAAATCGTCTGAGTCATCCGTATCTTCACTCATGAGCGCAGCCACTAACTTAGCCGCACTGGCAGAGGGAAACACCAAATTGGCCATACCGCTCAAGGAACCCCTAAACCCTAAACGCACAGCCGCCAACCGATCTAAGCCTAACTCTTGCTCTAATGCCGACATGACCTCTGGCCACGGTGCCACCTTAATCACAGGCACTTGTAATTGGACGTGCAAGCCCAACATTTGATTCAACATGCCTGCCGATCGCCCCACACCGATGTTGAGAAGTTCTTGTAATGCGTCTAATTGGGGGGCGGTCAATAGGGTCATAACATAGTTCCCAGTCGATCATTGTGGAGAGGCATCAGAACCCGATGCGGCGATCGCCCGTTGCACAGTGTCCAGCAGATCACTAGAATTCACCATCTTGTGCAACACGGCAAATGCACCCAGTTCTAGGCAGCGTTGTCGCGTTGTGGTTTGAATATCTGCACTAATAACAATGGTAGGAATGCTACTCTGTTGTTTTTGCAAGGTGGCTAGCACCTCCTCGCCATTCATTTCAGGCATTCCCAAATCTAATAAAATGCAGTCGATCGGTTGACTGGCAATAATCTTTAATCCCTCTGTGCCATTGCCTGCTTCTACAATTTCATGGGCAGTGACTCGTAAGATTTTTTTCAAAATCTGTCGAGATAGTAACGAGTCTTCCAACACTAAAATACGTGCCATAGGCTGGTCGAATTGAGGATAAACCAGATTTTATGAAAATATTATGAAATAGTTATAACCGCTTCCGGTGGTGTTGCCGAGGATCTTGCGCTAATCGGCTGCGCCTCATAAATATGAAAAGGGCTATGAGGGTTCTAAGAGGCTGTTTCAGCGGGTAACTATTCAGGATCAGCCACTTGAGCAAACACCCTCTAACGGTGATAACCGCTGGCGGTGGTGGGGGCATAACCCGCAGCACTTAACCTCTTTTCCCAGCGGGGGTTACAGGAATCATCCGTACCGCACAAATATGAAGATTGCTAGAGCTGATTGGTTGAGTTTGTGGGCGAACGGTCACCGCGTTCTGGATGAAGTTCCGGAATGGTGACTGGAGATGTTGCCGCAAAAGTTAATTTTCCGTGCGCTCTGCGTGGGAAAAATTAAGGTTTAAACCATCCTTTAAATTCCTCATCTTTTGGGATCACACCCTGCCTAATTGCAAACTTTGTTAGGATAGCTGTCCTAACATCAATCAATCAGTTAAATCGGATGAATTCGTCCAAATTGAGTGGATATAGCTATCCTACTAGGGATCTAGACTAAGAATTTAAAACATCCTTTTTCTGTAAGGATTCATGTTTCTGTAAGGATTCATGCTAATTGTCGATCTATCTAGCCGCTGGCGGTCGGGTGGGGCAGATCCAGACGACTCAAACCCTGTTCCAGTCAGGATTTTACGCTACTTGGCCACACCTCATAATTATGAAAGCCCCTATCACGTCTGGCGTTTGGCGATTTCTGCCAGGATTTTTTGCCGCGAGGTAATGGCTAAATCGAAATCGGGGCGGAGGGCGATCGCCCGGTCATAGGAAGCCACCACTTCGGTGGAATAGCCGAGGGCGTGTAACGCCCGTCCGCGCCAGAACCAAAAGTCGGGATTGCTCGGTTGCAACCGGATTGCTTGGTTAAAGCAGTCGATCGCCTCTTCGTAGCGTTTAAGGCAGGCCAATGACCCCCCACGGGCATACCACAGGAATGGATTCTCTGGCGCAAGGCGAATGGCGCGATCGTAGGCGGCGATCGCCCCTTCAAATCGCTTCAAATGGTGTAACAATTCTCCATAGGTCTGCCACAGATCGGCGTGGCTACCATCCAACCGCAGGGCATGGTCATAGGCGGTAATCGCATCACTAAACCGCCCTAAACTACACAACACATTGCCGCGATACTGCCACACCTTCGGCAAATTCGGTCGCAACATAATCGCCTGATCGTAGGCGGCCAATGCGGCTTCAAACTGTTCTGCTGTTTCCAGAGCTTCCCCTCTGGCGATCCAAATCTCATCAGTCAGTTCTGGGCTGGAACTGGGCGGCACCACTGAAATAGGTGGAGGCACCGTCACGGGTTTAGCCGGTTGTCCCAGCTTTAACAAATCCGCTACCACGCCATTGGGTGGAGAGGGAATGGCCGGTAAGGATTGATGCTGCACTTGCACCGCTGTGGTTTCTTCCAGCTCGGCAGGGGCGGCGGCGGGGTGGGGGGTGAATGTGCGTTTGGGGGGTGGCGGTGGCCCA
>CAZJZR010000002.1:0-5230 GCA_964550475.1 uncultured bacterium | reverse complement strand
ATTGGTGGGTGGGCGGCGGGGTGGTGGCGGGGGCACAACAGGCGATGTAGTCGCCATGGTCGCGGCTGCCGGACGTACCGAGTCTGGACGGCGTGGCGGTGGTGCGGGAGGGGCGATCGCCCGTGGCGGTGCCGTTGTTCCAGCAGGTAGTTTCTCAGTAGGTAGTTTCTCAGCAGGTAGTTTCTCAGTAGATGGTTTCTCAGTAGATGGTTTCTCGGCAGGTGATTTCTCGGCAGGTGGTTTCCCAGTCGCCGTGGTTGCGGCAGAGTGGGATGGGGGTAAAGCGGGTGAGTTGCCCGGACTCACCGGACTGGGCAACACCGCTGGTGGATTCGCAGGTTGGCTGACCGGAGCCGCAATGGGCTTGGCTGTGGTTGCCGCGATCGCCGTTCCACCGTCCTCAACCGTGGGAACAGCGGTGGCGACTGGCACCACCGGGCTGGCCGAGGCGGTAGTGTGGGCTGGCAGCGATCGCTGTTGCGGATGTGCCCCCGTCAGTTGTGGTGCGCCCAAGGTGACCCGTTCCGTTGCCGCTGGTAGTTGATTCAGTTCCGGCGTAATGTCCGTTACTTCTTGGAAGGGAGCATTTTGCAATCTGGCCATGCGGCGAATTTGTTGGATAATCCGCGATCGCCCCTCCACCGCCGACTCAAAATCCGGCTTCAGTTGCACCACCCGACTGTAGGAAGCCAACGCCTCTTCGGAATATTGCAATTCCTCCATCAACCGTCCCCGGTCGTACCACGCCCAATAGTTATCCGGTTGCAACTTCACCACTTGGTTGTAACAGGTTACAGCGGCAATAATTTGGCCAATATTCTCCAAAGCAATGCCACGCTTAAACCAGGCTAGATGGTCATCCGGTTGGATCTGTACCACCCGTTCAAACGATAAGGCCGCATCTTCGTAGCGATGTAGGTTTTCTAACGCCATCCCCCGCATAAACCAAGTCATGGCATCGTGGGGATTGGATTGCAACGTCTTTTCACATGAAGCCACCACCTCTTCATAGTGCTGGTGATGGTACAGGGTGGCCGCTTGTTTGAGATAACTCAGCAGCCGCTTGCGACCGTCCACCGCTAAGAGGAAATCAGGTTTTAGTTGCACCGAGCGATCGTAGGAGGCGACGGCAGCTTCGTAGTTGCCCAACTGCTCCAGCACCACACCCCGGTCATACCACACCCAGTAATTTTCCGGTTGCAGCTTGACGACGCAATTATAGGAGGCGATCGCGTCCTCATACTTCTGCAACTGCTCCAACGCCTTACCCCGCTTAAACCAACCCAAATAATCACTGGGTTGTAGCTTCACCACTTGGTTATAGGACGCAACCGCCTCCTGATAGCGTTTCAGATGATCTAACGCCAAACTACGCTTAAACCAAGCTAAATACTCGTCCGGCTTAATGTGCAACGCTCGATTATAGGCTTGGATCGCCTCCTCATAGCGTTGGGCTTGGAATAGCTCGTTACCCCGTTCCAACCACGCCAAGTGCGCCTCAAATTGAATGTTGAGGTTTTGGCTGGAGGGGGCAGACGGTTTGGACGAGGGCATCGTCTCCGTCGCTTCCGTAATTGGCGTAGTCAGGTTCTGCAATGCCCGTAACGCTTCCGTTGCAGATTGATAGCGTTGGCGGAAGTCGTAGCGCACCATCCCATCCAACACATCCGCCAATTCCGGACTTACATCCGCTTCATCCCGCCAAATAATTTCCCCCGTGGGCGGATCTTCCCGTAACGGACGGGCATACACCCCAATCAGGGCACGAATCGCCAACACCCCCAGCGCGTAAATATCACTACTAAACCGGGGTTTGCCTGCCAACTGTTCATTCGGCATGTAGCCAGAGGAACCCACGGAAATGGTCAAACTGGTCTGCCGTTCCGGATCAATACTGGAGAGGCCAATCTGCTTCACCGCTCCAAAATCAATTAATACCAAGCGTTGATCAATCTTGCGGCGAATCAAATTTGACGGTTTAATATCCCGATGAATGACGTTTTGCTGGTGGACAAATTCCAAAATTTGCAGCACATCCTGCAACAGATCAATCACCTGTCGTTCATTGAGCCGCTTGCGCCCCGTCATTTCCTGGCTCAGGATGTGCCCTTCGATGTATTCCTGAACTAGAAAAAATTCCCCTTTTTCCTCAAAGTGGGCAAACAAGCGGGGAATTTGGTCATGATTTCCCAGCACATACAGCACTTCTGCTTCGCTATCAAATAAGCGACGAGCCGTTTGCAGAGCCGCTTCAGTACTATTACTGAGTTGAAGTTGTTTAACCACGCACAGAGGTTTCCCTGGCAGATGTCGGTCTTCCGCCAGGAATGTTTGGCCAAACCCGCCGCCCCCTAGATGGCGGGTGATGTGGTATCGCCCACCGAGTGTCTTACCCAGCATATGTCAGAACTGGCCTGCTCTAGGGTTTGCGAATGACCCAGTGGTCGCCGTTGCGCTGATCTCTCACAAGCTCCACTAGAGCTAAAATTCCCCTGATGCAACATCGTGAATCAACCATAACTGCTAACGGTATCCATTCCGCGATCGCATGTAGTGTGGGAATTACCGTGGGGAAATTACCCACTGATGGTTCAACGGATGGGGCTGCACAATAACGTGATTATGCGAGTTGTTTCCATTTTGGCATAGTCTCTGACTTCAGCAGAATCGGGAATTGAATCATCGCAAATCGGAGATTTACTGCGGTTAAATTCCATTGGTTATCTCACATTTGCCTTGACTCAAACATCAGAACTTTTACGCATGTAATTCCGATACCTAGCCGTTTGTAATCGTTCACTGCCCTGACAGGGAGGAACGGTAACATCCGGTTCATAACCCTGCGATCGAGTCCATGGCGGTCAAGTAGATGCTTCCGCGATCGCCATTAAGACGTGATTGATCAAGCCATCACCCAATATGAGCAAAGTTCTGAGGTAGTCCTATGACCAAACTGGACGATCCAACCCGACTGCGGCACATGATGGACTCTGCCCAAAAATTGGTGGAATTTTCTGCTGGCAAAATGCAAGCGGCGATCGCGGCTGATAAATTTTGTCCTTGGCGATCGTGCGGTTAACGGAAATTAGGGAATTGAGCCATGAATCATGTGAGCGATCGCCATGCCAACGCCATCAGCGGCAGACTTAGCCTCCTGACCCCCCAAAAGAATCCCTGGACATTCTTGCGCGTCTCACCGAACTGCTGACCTTCAGCAATGTGGACATTTCTTGAAAAAGATGTAGGGTGGACATTGCCCACCCTACGACCCACCCTACGGTTATGCGTCGGCGGTTGGGGGTTTGGGCATGGAGGCGAGATGGGCTTCCGTCTTCTCCCGATCCAGCTTGAACATCAGCGTGGTCAACGGGGGTAGGCAGAGGTCGAGGGAGTAGGGACGGTAATGGTAGGCCCACTCCTCTGCCCATTTGCCGCCCAAGTTGCCCATGTTGCTGCCGCCGTATTCCCGCGAGTCGCTATTGAGGATCTCGGTGTAGTAGCCCCATTCCGGCACACCGATCCGGTAGTGGGAGTGGGGTTGGGGTGTGAAGTTGCACACCACGACGATGAACTCATGCTCTTGATCGGGCACGTACTTGGCGCGGCGGATAAACGACACTACGCTGTGGCGGTTGTCGCTACAGTCAATCCACTCAAACCCACCTTCGCTAAAGTCCTGGGTAAACAGAGCCGCTTCCCGCCGATACAGGGCGTTCAGGTCGCTCATGAAGTGCTTCAGGGTTTGGTGCGGTTCGTATTGCAACAGGTGCCATTCCAAATCGCCCCAGACGTTCCACTCGCGCCACTGGGCAAACTCCATGCCCATGAACAGGGTTTTCTTACCGGGGTGGGCAAACATGAACCCAAATAGACAGCGCAGGTTGGCGAATTTCTGCCAGTCGTCCCCTGGCATTTTGCCCAACATATTGCTCTTGCCATGCACCACCTCGTCATGGGACAGAGCCAGCATGAAGTTTTCGCTGTGGTTGTACCACATGCTGAAGGTGATGTTGTTTTGGTGGAATTGGCGGAACCAGGGATCGGTGTGGAAGTAGTCGAGGATGTCGTGCATCCAGCCCATGTTCCACTTGAGGTTGAAGCCCAAACCGCCCACGTAGGTCGGCCAAGAGACCATCGGCCAAGAGGTGGATTCTTCCGCGATCGACAGGATGCCGGGGTAGTAGCTGAAGATGACGTGGTTGGTTTGGCGGATGAAGTCGGCGGCTTCGATGTTTTCCCGTCCGCCGTATTGGTTGGTGACCCATTCTCCCGGTTCGCGGCAGTAGTCCAGATACAGCATGGAGGCGACTGCATCCACCCGCATCCCGTCGATGTGGTACTTGTCGAACCAGAACAGAGCGTTGGCGACTAGGAAGTTACGGACTTCGTTGCGGGAATAGTTGAACACCAAGGTGCCCCATTCCTTGTGTTCACCCTTGCGAGGATCGGCGTGTTCGTACAGGTGGGTGCCGTCAAAGAAGGCGAGGCCGTGGCCATCCTTGGGGAAGTGACCGGGTACCCAGTCTACGATTACGCCAATGCCGTTGGCGTGGCATTGATCGACGAAGTACATGAAGTCTTCGGGGGTGCCGTAGCGGGAGGTGGGGGCAAAGTAGCCCGTGACTTGGTAGCCCCAGGAGCCGTCGAAGGGGTGTTCGGCGATGGGGAGCATTTCGATGTGGGTGAAGCCCAGCTCTTTGACGTAGGGGATCAGCTTCGCTGCCAGTTCCCGGTAGGTGAGGAAGCGGGCACCGGCATTCCACTCGGAGACTACCACCACGGGTTCGGTGTCACCGTTGGGTAATTTGGCGGGGTCATCGGCGGCGGCATGGAGCCAGGAGCCGATGTGGACTTCGTACACCGAGACGGGTTGGGTGAGTGGATCGCTGTTGCGACGGCGTTCCATCCAGTCTGCGTCGCTCCAGGTGTAGGTGTCGAGGTCGGCGACGATGGAGGCGGTTTTTGGGCGGGGTTCTTGCTGGAAGCCGTAGGGGTCAGATTTTTCGTAAATGTGCCCTTCGTAGTTTTTGATCTCGTATTTATAGCTAGCTCCAGCGGTCAGATCGGGGATAAAGAGTTCCCAGATGCCGTTACCGCCGCGTTTAGCCATTTGGTGCTTGCGGCCATCCCAGTAGTTAAAATCACCCAAGACAGAGACGTTGCGGGCGTTGGGTGCCCAAACGGCAAAGTACACGCCTTTTACGCCATTGACTTCGGTGAGGTGGGCACC
>CAZJZR010000001.1:7846-43998 GCA_964550475.1 uncultured bacterium | reverse complement strand
TACGGACAAAACCTGCCTACGCAGGTTATGGAAACCCTTGATTTTCTTCAGTCCGTGTAGGCGGACTTTGTTCACGTAGTCGCGGTTTTAACCGCCAGACACTTTTAAAACACCCTCTTAGTGTCTTAGTGGTTCATCTTTCTTTCACCACCAAGGTACTAAGGCACCAAGAATGCACCAAGAAAACTGAATGAATGCTTGGAAGTTGTTGCTTTACAAACCCTAAGGGACTTGCAGGCAAATCATATCCCTGTGATGGGTGTGGGAATACGGCAATGGGTTGGCAACTGCGAGACTATACCTACATGCCTATATATCTGTGTATGGATAGCTGTGTATGGAGTGGCGTAAACGGTTACGTATAGGGAGGGCACTATGCATGTTTCAGCCATTCCACAGTGATCCAATGCCCCGCTGTGTTCAGTGATCCCGCTCCAGCGATCGCCTGTCCATCAGCATACTGTGCCAATTGTGCATCGATCTGAGGGTCGAGGGTAATCAGGGTTAACGGTCGGCTGGCGAGGGGCGACAGTTCGGAGACTAACCCATAGTGTTGGTCGCCTAGCCGTTGCAACTGGCCAGAGAAGTGGTGAGTGGCGGTAGCAGGAGGCGTGGGGGGAGAGGGGAGCGGCAGTAAATCGGGACTGTAGCCATTGCTAGGGTACAGCTCAGGATGACGCAGGTAGTGGTGTTGCAAGCTCAACCATTCCGGACGATCGCACGTCAGATTAAACAACGGAATTACGGCGGCTGGGGCGATCGGGTCTTGTAACAATGCCTGTTGCAACGCCTGCACAGGTAACTGCCTTGGTTGACAACCCCGCTCCACACACAGAGCCGCTGCCATCCCCGCCGCTTGGCCAATTGCCAACACCAACGGCTGCAATCGTGTCGCTCCATTGGCAATGTGGGAGACGGAAATATTTTTTTCGCAGACTAAAAAACCATCGACGGTAGCCGGAACCAAGCAACCATAGGGAAGGGTGAAGGGTGTCCCAGTCCAGCGTCCGCCCCAACGCAACGATTTGGGATGCAGCGGAAATTCATAGCCGGGATAGTGGTGATCGTTGGGGTAGTTGCCGAGGGCGATCGCGGTGACATTGCCATCCCCATCCATGGGTAATTGTGCCACCTGCCCACCGGGGATGGGCAGAATATCCGGTTCAATCACGGTAGTCAGGCCAATCAGACGGCGGCTTTCGCGGAAGTAGGGGTGGAGGGCAAAGGCGGTTTGGCAATCTGGGGGCAAGAGGGCTTGGGCGGTGGGAGAGGCCGGAAAGATGCCAGTAGCCAGCCCATAACGCGGATCAAGTTCCGTCTGGATGAAGTGGGCAAAACCTTGACTATAGGCAAGACTGGCTTGGAAAAAGTCCTGACGACGGTCGGGGCTTTCCAGTAACCGATCCAAGTTGTGACCGTAATCGTTGCCATGGATTGGCCAGTTGATCATGAAGCGATCGCCCGTTCCAGATCCTTTACCCGTGTTCGCTTCGATTCCGGCAAACCGACCGTAGGTAATAAATGCCTCGCTTCCGTGGCGTTCCCAGGCAGCGGCAAACCGGCTGGGATCATAGTCGAGTGGGGCGGGAATGGGTGGGGCGATCGCGCCCTCGCCATAATCCTGTAACACCACAATCCAAGTCGGTGCCTGCACCGGATAGGTATCAGTGATGACATTGGGGGCAATGGGAGCCGTCGGTTCCTGCCAATGCGCCTGCCACTCCCAACCCCAACGGTAGGGGATCTCCCCTAACGCTAACAAATCTCCCAGTTCCGTCCCATCCAGCACAATCTCGGCATAGATGGTGCCATTGGCAAATTCGACTCCGATAACGCGATCGCCCTCACGTTTAACAGCCACGGGAGTTTGGCCGCTAATCCAGTTGAGATTTGGCAACGCCTGCACCCACTCAGCAAAAATCGCCGCCCCAACCCGTGGATCATAGGCAAAATTGCTGACCCAGCCATAATCCAAACTCACAGGTTGCCGCTGCCTCAGGGCTTGGACAAACGCGCCCCAAATTCCCGTCTGCCACGCTGCCAGTTCATTGCCATCCGGAGCCGATACACCTGCACTGGTAAGCATTCCTCCCAACCAGGCAAATTCACTAACTAAAACAGTTTTTGCGCCCCGCCGCGCCGCTTGAATGGCGGCGGCAGTGCCTCCGGTTCCCCCACCCACCACCAACACATCAACGTGCAACTCATCTACTTGCATAGTTGTTCTCTTAGAAACTGTTTGACAAGTTGGCCGCGCTACAGGCAAACCAGCCAGTTCACAAGGACGAGCTATCCCGATCACAATCAATTGTGCTGTCCTAGTTTCGAGTCTATGATAGTTCCTGATCCACCATCACTTTTCCAATCCTGTGTTCTTTAGCATCGTCATCCCCACCTACAACCGCCAACCGATTTTAGAGAAATGCTTGCGTGCCTTGGAACAGCAGCATCTTCCACCCCACAGTCCCGTTACTGGCTATGAAGTGGTGGTGGTGGATGATGGGTCTACGGATGGGACGGTGGGCTGGTTACAGAGCCATGCTGACGACTTTCCCCATGTCCGACTATTCCAACAGGAACACAAAGGCCCAGCGGCTGCCCGCAACTTGGGTGTACAACAGGCGAAGGGTGAAACGATTATCTTTATCGACAGTGATTTGGTGGTGTTGGACGGTTTCCTGCAAGCCCACGCAGATGGCTTGTTGAAAGGAGAACGGGAAACAGGCAGCAGCCATCCACCCCGTTGTTTTACCTACGGTGCGGTGATTAACACGGCTAATTTTGACAATCCCACCAGTGAACCGTACAAAATCACTGATTTCTCTGCGGCTTATTTCGCAACGGGCAATGTGGCGATCGCCCGTCATTGGCTGGAAACCGCAGGCTTGTTTGATACCCGGTTTCAACTGTACGGTTGGGAAGATTTGGAATTGGGAGTGCGGCTGAAGCAACTGGGCCTCAAGCTAATCAAATGCCCAGCCGCAGTGGGCTACCATTGGCATCCCCCCTTCAGTTTGGATCAGATTCCCCGCATGATCGACCGGGAAATTCAACGGGGCCGGATGGGAGTCCTGTTTTACCAAAAACATCCAACTTGGGACGTGCGGTTAATGATTCAAATGACCTGGCTGCACCGGATTTTATGGAATCTGTTGTCCCTAGGTGGGTGGTTAAACGAACGCACCATGGCTCCGTTTTTGCAATGGCTGATTGACCAAGGCAAATCCCAACTAGCCTTAGAAATTGCCCGAATCTTTTTGAACTGGTACAACGTCCGTGCTGTCTATGCCGCCTACCGAGAACTTCAGTCGGGTACATAATGGCTAATGGATCATCACCGCCTAACCGAACTTGAGAAGGCAGGCTATTCTGTCGATCCGCTTTGTCGATCAACAACCTGCGCTTGGCGTAGACTTCTGAAGAACTGGTAGGTTTTGTTCTGAGAGCCGCGATGTTCATCGCCACTCCCTTTAAAGGTTAATTGTTCGTGTGCAATGCACACGAACAATTAACTTTCTACTGATCCTCAATGATTTTGTGTTTGAACCGATAACCTTGTACGGGCGAAGCATTCCGGCCATGATTTTTCGGTCATTCCCTAACTTAACTACCGGAATGCTTCGCCCCTACGTTGGGCAACACAAATTTAATTAGAACCAGACTTTCTACTAGCCTATTTTTCGGATAGGTTGTAAGCCAGTAAAGTCAACTCACTCAGCCAGTAAAACGGGTTGCGGGCGTAGAGAGTGTTTTGGGCGTATCCAACAATTGGGGGATACATCCGGGCGAATAGAATATGCCCGTTGGGCAGGCTTTGCCTACGCGACTAGGTGAACACTAGCGAAGAGTGAACAGTTACCTCAGGACAGTTTTGCTGCACTCTTCGATTAGGCTTGGCTGTGAGAACCACCCTCTACAGCCAAAGTGACAGGTGGATGAGTCTCTTCGACCGTGGCCAGTCTGAACTTCTGCTTCATGTATTGCCGGAAGCCCAGCCGCAGGAAGGTTGGGGCATCCTTGGGGAATAGCACGCAGATGCTGCGAGAGATCAGCCGAATCGCTGTATCGCGCCAACTGCGACCAATCGCACGGCTTTCTTGTAGGGACAACTTCATTACAGCTAACTTGTCGGCCAGTGCCCCCCCCTGTTGTTCAATGATGGCGAATGCGCGATAATCCGCATCCCGCTCTAGGCTGAAGCGTTCAGTCAGTCCCAGTTTGGCGGCGGTATGGTTCAAGCAGTCAACCATAATCCGGCGATCGCGGAGTAGATAGGCGATGTTATTGTTGTGCGCCTTGCGATTCTTGCCATGAATGCGATAGTACATCAACGGTTCATTAATGTGGCCAATCAGCCCATAGAACGGCACACACACATTTAGATAAGAGTCGATGCCAATCCGCCATTGACTAGCACTGGGCATCAGTTCTGTCAAAATATGGCGACGATAGGCCAACGCCGAAGTAATGCCAGAAGCGTACCGCCCCCACTGCAACAGCAACGGAGTCACATCTCCCTGGCTTAATTGATCGGATGTGCCGCGCCCTGTAGGTTCACCATGTTTGTTGACCGATGTCCAACAATGGGCAATTTGCACCCATTCCGGATGGGCTTGGAATGCCTGCACAACCTTCTCTAACTTTTGCGGATAGAAATAGTCATCTGCGTCTAGAAAACAAACAATCTCGCCTCGGGAGACTTGAAAACCCGCATTGCAGGCGGTGTTCTGACCCAAATTGGGCTGAAAGATGGTGATGATGGGGGGGAGCAGTTCACCCTGGGCACGGGCTGTTTCCTGACATTCAGCACAGTAGGTTTCAATCACCTCCTGTGAGTTATCCGGTGAACCATCGTCTACGATGATCAACTCAAAATTGCGATAGGTTTGGGCAAGCACACTGGCGATCGCCCGTCGGACAAATCGCCCGTAATTGTAATTATTGATAATGACGCTAACAAGTGGCTGACGCTGTGGAGATGAAGACTCGGTTTGCCGAACAATTACGTCTGTCATGTGAAACTACCTAGACAATTAGTACATGTGGTTGAAACAGTCTGCTTGCGATAGCAACAACTGTAGAATTACCCAACTGATGACCTAACCTTGAGCATTTAGCCGAAAGCCGAGCTGAGAACTACATCACATCAACCAATTAGGGACACATTCAGGGACACATACAGCCACTTGCGGTGATGGAAGCTATCCAATATCATTTAACCCCTTAACCAGCGAGGATCTTACAGTTATTGACTGTGACTCATAAATGTGAAAACTGCTATATCCCTATATGCTGGGTGGGTATTGGGGGTGGGTGAATGGGGGCTGGGCGCAACAGTGCAATAGAACAGATGGGACAAGTAGATTGTGCGATCGTCACGAACGGCTTAAGGAGAGAGCTACCGACGGTGTTACTTGGACTGAACACACTGACACACAGGAATCAAGGCTTTACAGCCATCCTTCTGTCAAATAACTACCATTTGAGACGAATCTGCTGGCTTTGCATATTTATGCAAGGCACTATAAACGAACTTATGACTAGATTAGGACAGTGATCAATGTTACAAATACTGAAATGATTGAAGAGATTAACTGATGTTGGATTGATGAATATGACATTACTCCTATGGCATGGCTGGGCTAACACCCCCTAACGGTGATTAGTTCAAACACAACATCATTGAGAACCAATATTGAGAACCAATATTGAAAACCAATGAAATCATACCAACGTGTTGTTCATTCATTTAAACAATCAATCAATCGCGGTGGTGTTCAGTATCAGCGTATAGAAAATGACTAATACACGGCCTCAGCGTGAGTGATTTTGCTTAAATGGACACACATTAACGATCTGCCAGCGTTTTTCATACACCATCGCAAATATTTGCAGTATTTTTGATGAAACCTTGTGACCGGTCTATAATCATCGTTGCTCAGCACTGTGAAAATCTTGTGTCAGCATTGTGAAAATCCAATGAATGCTGGCACAGCAACTTGAGAGAGTGTTTTGAAGTAACCGTTCACATCCCCCCATGGGAACAGTGTTGCGGGCGTAACCCGCTTGTTCCTCCCCTGACGGGGAGTGAACGGTTACGTTTTGAAAATGGACATAGCCTCGGATCACCATCTACGAGTCATAGCTTACGGGATGACTGTGCTAGGGCTGTGCTCGTATCCGTCTAGCTGCGACCGACTATCCTGGGGGAACGCAAAGCAGACAGTCGCCACGGGTACTCTTTCCTCGTTCTCTCAACCTGTCTTTATGACCACCATCCAGTTCGATTCAGCCAAGTCCCGACTAAAATAAATAAATGTAGAAATGTAGCGACAACGCCATGGTTTAGTCATGCGTTGATTTTCCTCTTGATATCATCCATTTCTAGGAGGCCGACTGCCGTGACTACCAGTATGTCTACTGGTTCTTTAAGTGGAACTGTTGAATTAGCTCCCAGCTACAGGTTGGCGTTAGCGATTGTAGTTTTGGCGATTCCGTTTTTACTGATTCAACCTTGGGTTTCTCTGGTGATAGAAATTTTTGGGTTGTTTCTGATCATTCAAACGGCCACCATTCGGCTAACATTTACCGAATCCGCATTGGAAGTTTATCGGTCGGGCACACGGATTCGCCAGTTTCCCTATTCGGACTGGAGTAATTGGGAAATCTTCTGGTCGGGTGTACCGATTTTGTTCTACTTCCGAGAAGTGAAGAGCATCCATTTTGTCCCAATGTTGTTTGATGCGGCAATGTTGCGTCAGTGTTTAGCGCAGCGATGTCCCAAAGCTTAGTGGTTAGTCAATACTTAACCGGAGAGGCTGTTTGAAAGTAACCGTTCACTCCCCGTCAAGGGAGGAACAAGCGAGCGCAGCCCGCAACACTTTTTCCCTGGGGGGATGTGAATGGTTACGTTTGACAAGTGGTGTAGAAAATGATTTTTTCTGCGTGGGGCGCACGAAAAATCAACTTTGTAAAACGTCCGCTTCAGTGAAAATCTTCCACTAATCGGCTTTGCTGCATCAACCCGGTTGACTGGGGGAATGTGAATGGTTAGGGGGTATGCCGATGACTAGATCGGCGATCAGTAGATCATTTAGGAGTATGAATTGGCATGAATGCAGATGAGCTACCTTTGGCACAGTCAGGACTAGAAGCCTATCCTCCTGATGAGTCTGATTCTGCATCGGATGATGACATGGATGCGATCGATTTAGATTTTATTGAAATTACTGAAGACGATGAGGGGGCGATCGCTTCCCCTACTGTCTCTGCGGTCAGTGGTCAACCTTTACCGGATCTCAGCATTCTCACCCCACCGGAACAACCTAAACTCGACACCGTGACGGATCAGGGCACAGGTGCAGATTCATCTGTCTCTGTGGATTGGAATTTGGATACTGTGCGTGTTGTGGATGACGTTTGGCAGGATGACCAAACCGATGCCTCAGTTGAAGGAACTGAAAATCTGGATCAGCAGGAGGATTTGTCCTTGGCGAGTGATGAATCTATGCACACTGAAGCAGTTCAGACCGAACAGCAACAGCCGGATCAACCGTCACCACCCGATAGCCTCCAGTTGCCAACACCTGACGTTGCAGCAGCAGACTCTGCCGATTTGTCAGCGGTGTTGCATCAAACCCTTGCGGATTTGCGGACGGAAGAAGCTATCCTGCGCCAAGACATTGCCCAATTGCGGGTTACCTATCGTCAAATCCAAGATCAGTTGATGGAAACCCAAAACAATATGGGGCAGTTGATCCAGGATGGGTTGCGGGAACTGGAAGAACGGCGACAATCGCTGAAAATTGCCGTCGAGCAGTTGGAGCGGCGACAAGAACGGATTCGAGCCGAAATGCGAACCAATTTTGCGGGCGCATCCCAGGACTTAGCGATTCGTGTCCAGGGATTTAAAGATTACTTGGTGGGCAGTTTGCAGGATTTGGCTGCGGCTGCCGATCAACTGGAACTTGTACCGAAAGCCCCGCCACCTAGCGCGAAGGCGGCTCCTGCCCCCACGGAACCAGAGGCGATACCAACACCTAAATTTGCGGAACAGGCATTTCAAGCCCAAACTAAACAAGTGCGGCGGTTGTTGGATCAATACCGTTCCCAGCCGGATTATTATGGGCCACCGTGGCAATTGCGTCGCACATTTGAGCCGATCCATGCGGAACGGGTGAGTAATTGGTTCTTTACCCAAGGGGGCAGGGGTGCGCTCAAGAGTATGGGCAGTCGATTGCAAAATATTTTGGTGGCTTCAGCGGCGATTTCTGTGCTGCGGGAGTTGTATGGCGATCGCCTCCGCACCCTCGTACTAGCCAATGCGCCAGAACGTTTGGGCGAATGGCGGCGCGGATTACAGGACTGTTTAGGCGTGTCCCGTAGTGACTTTGGTCCCGATCGCGGCATTCTGTTGTTTGAAGCACCGGAAATCTTGGCACAGAAAGCCGACCGTCTAATCCGTGAACGGGCACTGCCGTTAATCTTGATTGACGAAACTGAGGAGTTCATCAATTTGTCAATTTTGCAGTTCCCCCTCTGGTTGGCGTTTGCACCTGACCCCCAAACGCCGAATTATGGCGACAGTCGCAGTTCTGGTTGGTAAGCAGTTCTGGTTGGTAAGCATGGATGCAAGATGCTGCCGCTCTGATCGTGGGGCAGCTTTTACTTGCCAGTGATTTTACGTAAGCACTTGGGGAAATGACCAGTGGATTGCCTGATTCACAGGGGGTGGTCAATCCAAGTCCTCCCATTCCTCCCATTCCTCCGATTTGATTATCTGTTCGGCCTGTGGAGGCACGGTTGCCGCGTCTTCAATCCAGCATCTCAGCAGTTCCAATTTTACCCTCGTTAAAATTACGGAAAACGGTTGAGCGTGGCATAGTGGACTTGTGTCGCGTCAAATTGGCTCATGTTGCGGATTTCCCGATGGGCAACCCTAGATAAACGGTATACTATGAGACTATTTAGCTTAAGTGTCGAACTTTCTTGATCTCAGGTTGCCAGTTCTAGGTATTTGATACACGGTGGTTGACAGATTTCAGGAATGTGCTGCATTTGCATTAATGCCCCGTGGAAGGCACTCAAGCGATCCTATCTGTCTGTTCTCGCGCATGATCGACTCTCCCATAAGGCAGATCTGACGATCTAAGATAGAGATTGAAGACTAATGGTGAGGGTAATTATTCTGGAGTATAGCTTTGGACTATAGCAATCCGAATAGAGTGACAAACCTGACGGGTTGTTCAACTTGCAGAACAAGGGGCTTCAGCCCCTTGCCTGTTTGAGACTGATTTCGGACATAGGTAACCGTTTACTCACCGTCAAGGGAGGAACCCGTGGGCATAACCCGCAACACCTTTCATGTGGGGGGCTGTGAACAGTTACTTCCATCGGGCAATTGCCGATTGATGAGAACGCTAAATTAGTTGACGCTCTCCATCGCGTAGCCCGTGAGGAACAGATTGAGTGTGCGCCATGCCCATATCACCGCAAGCGGCTGTCTAGCTTTTTGCAACCAACGGAAAGACACGGCTATCGCTGTACAAGGGACTTACGCCCCTTCTGTGGTTCTCACCAAGATGAAAACAGCTATAGTGTTTTCACAAAGCTGCCGAGACGAAACTAATTTTTTGTACAAGAGTTGCTGTCTCTGCTTGTTGGAGTTGCAATTCTTTGGTTAGAATCGCCATTATTCAGTTAACAGATAAAATTACTTATAGCAGTTTTCATATTTATGCGGCACAGGTGATTAATCCAAACCGACATCGGGTGAGAGGTTGAGTGATGTGGGCTATGTCCACACCACTGCAAGCGGCTATAAACAATCAAAATTTATTGGCCAGGGAATTGATGTACCTTGCGATGACTGGCTTAGAGGGTGCTTTAAAGGTTGATTTTTCCTACGCCCCGCGCACGAAAAATCAATTGTCTAGACCACTTTTCCAACAGTCGCTTAGACCTGAGTTAGATCTGGGTTAAATCTTGGTTTAGATAGAGTGGATCTTTTAGATAGAGTGGATCGTAGGGATGTATCGCTGCGTGGTTTCGCTCAAAGGGGATTGACAAAAGAGCGATCGCACAACACCCAGATATGACGATCAGGATGTAACGATAACGATAGGGATGTGAGGTATGACAAGCTAATAGATTAATTTTTACCCAAGCAAATTTATCCAAGCAAATTTTTATCCAAGCAGCTTCCAAAGCTTGCAGGTCTGTTGAATCATCCGACTCAGATGCTATCTCAGTATTTTTACTTAATTCTTGGCTGCACTACTTTGGGCGATGAGTTTAGGCGATGAGATAGCTGTTAGATGCTTTGTGGACACCGTTTTCTAGCATTTTTGATTTGTTTTTGATTTTTAGTTTATTGATTTTCAGTTTATTAAGGGGTTGTTCCAGTGACTTACCTGCATTCAGGTTCATCTAAAGTTCTGGTGGTTGATGATCATCCCTCTAGCCGCATGACAGCAGTTGCGCTGTTGTCAGTTGAAGGATATCAGGTGATTGAGGTGGATAGCGGCTCTGCGGCTCTTAAGTTGGTTGTAGAAGAAAATCCTGACCTGATCCTGTTGGATGTGATGATGCCAGGAATGGATGGGTTTGAAGTTTGCCGTCGCCTCAAGCAGGATGAACAAACGCGACTGATTCCGATTGTGTTTATTACGGCGTTGAGCGATCGCCGCGCCCGTGTGAAAGGGATTGAGGCGGGTGGCGATGACTTCCTGACCAAACCGTTCGACCAGTTAGAGTTATCGGCACGGGTAAAGTCCTTAATTCAACAAAAACGCTTGAATGAGGATTTGGAGCACGCAGAACAGGTGCTTTTTTCAATTGCGCGAACGGTGGAAAGCCGTGACCCCAATACAGGGGATCACTGTGAGCGGCTCGTTACCTTGGGCAAAGCCTTTGGCCAATATTTAGGGCTATCTCGGACCGAAATTCGCGATTTGGTCTGGGGTGGCTATCTGCATGATTTGGGCAAGGTGGGGGTGCCGGATGCGGTGTTGTTGAAACAAGGGCGACTGACACCGGATGAATGGGAAGTCATGAAGCAACACGTAATTATTGGTGAGCGCATTTGTAAGCCCTTGCGAACTATGCAAGGGGTGACTCCGATTATCCGGCACCACCACGAACGCTGGGATGGAACGGGCTATCCCGATCAGTTGCAAGGAAATGCGATTCCGTTCTTGGCGCAGGTGTTTCAGGTGATTGATATTTATGATGCGCTGACGAGTGAGCGTCCGTATAAGTTGGCGATGTCGGCGGAAGCGGCCTTGCAAATTATTGCAGAGGAAACGGCCAAGGGTTGGCGCAATCCCCAATTAATTGCTCAGTTTTCTGAGTTTATCCGTAGTGGCGGGTTAGAGCGATTTAAAGAGCAGGAGTTGCTACCTGAGGCGGATGTGGCAACGGTCACGAATTTGTCGGATATGACCGCTATGGTGAGTTAAGGGCGATCGCAGACTCTGGAACTGCACAAACTAGACTTCCACAGTCTTCGATTTGCAAGACTCAACCCTAACCTGGATGATTCACCAACCGCTGGCACCCTGATAGTGGAGACACCTCAAAAAAACGCCTGTTCTTTTAAGCAAATCGCCAGATTGACTGCATAGGGGATCTGCAAATAAATCAAATACCCGGTGTAGGCTGCGTATAGCCTCCGGGATGGGCTTCGCCTCAAGGCGTTTAGCCGCAACGCATCAGGGGTACCTTATTTTCATGCTCGTCCTGAACAGACCTTGCGAGGATTTACCAAAATCCTCATGAATCATGCAGGCTAAGACCTTTAACGGATCCGCTAACGGCTCCGCTGCAATTAACGGTTACTCATTGCCGTTTCGATGTTGGGTGCAGAGGTTACCACCTTGGGGGCGACAAAGCCCGCCCAGTCCTGGGTTGGCTTGCCTAAGCCATTGGTGAGTCCGTAGGTGCGGCTGAGCAACCACAGCCAGAAGGCGGGGTAACGCGGTTCCAGCCACGGTTGCAGCCAACGGACAAAGGCGGGGAACCAGCTACCTAGCAGGAAACTGACCATTGCCATCAGCGAAAAATTGACGTAGTTCCCCAGCCAACGCAGCATATCTGCCGCTCCGGCCATTTGCCAGATCCACAGTAACAGGGCGGGATTTTGCCATGCCGCTTTCAGTGCCATGCGGTTAAAGCTGAGCCAGTCGATCCGGTCTTTCATAAACGCTTCACCGACGGCTGGCGGTTCGCTAGCCAAAATGCCAAAAAAGGTATTCAGCATGGCGTTGACCCGTTCGGGCGGCAGGTGCATTCCCGTCGGCACCATCATCCCCTTGGAGAATAGCCAGGTGACCGATACGTTGGTTTGGTAGGCGCGGATGGTGTCGAGATGGGAGGCTTGCAGTAGGTCGTGTTTCAGGGCGGTGTCGAGCAGTTCGGTCAGCCGTCCCAGGTTACGGACGAGGGAGCCGAATCCGGTGAAAATCAGCGGTGATTGCAGCGAGGCGGCATCCCCGATCGCCATCACCCGATCGCAGGCCACGCGGCGATCGCCCTCTTGCACACTAAAATGGCCGGGAATGTAGCCAAACGTTGCCTTGCGCCAGACCAGATCATCCATATTGCAGCGGCGATACTCCGGCAGGATGGTGAAAAAGTCCTCGTACATTTCCAGCAAGGAACCGGGGTTGTCGGGGTGGACTTGGTGATAGTGGAACAGGTACACCGTCAATTCGCCATCCCGACCGGGGAACAGTTCCCAAATCAACTGCCGCCCTCTAGAAATGTCACCGTGGCTGTTCAGCACATCGCCGTATTGGGTATCCCATACCCCTTCCGGAAAGCCGCTACTGATGCACGCGCCCACGGTGGGACAAACGCTATCAAAGGTATGGATACCGTTGAGTTGCCATGCGATCGGCGACGCGGTGCCCATGGCATCCACCAGCAACCGACCGCTGACGGTTTTGTGGGTTTGGCTGGGCAGATGGGTCGCTTGGATGGTGACGCGATCGCCCCCCACATCCGCCCGGATAAACTCGGTCTGATCCCAAATTTCGCCGCCCGCTGCCTTCAGCTTTTCACCACAGATTTGTAGCAGGCGATCGGAGTCGATGCTGAGATTGAGTACCGTCGGCGTGTGCAGAATTGCGGCCTTGGCATAGTCGGGATTGTTGGCATCAAAAAACTTGTGGAAGCCATCCTTATATTCACTGCCAATAATGCTGTCCACCTCTGCTGGGGTCAGCAGTTGCAAATCAATCAGGCTTTGGATTTCGCTGCGGGAAATGTTCCATTCCCGATTCATCCGGCCAAACGGCATCCGCTCCAGTAACAGCACCCGATAGCCCCGCCGCGCCATCACCGCCGCATGGATCACGCCCAACGCCCCACCCACATAGATTAGGTCATAGGCAACTGGTTGGGGTGGTTCGCTGGGTTGCCCATCTTGGACAAAGATCACTTGCTTGGGTTGTTGCGGATTCCGCACACTGTCCCGCCATCGCCGCTCCCACCAATAGGCGCGGGCTAAGTCGTACTCACCGTTGGGGATCGACTGGAAATACTGGGCGGTCAACGGGTAGTAGGGAGCTAAGGCGGTGAAAATTGACTCGCGGGATAGGTCTATATCCGGTGGTTCGGGGTAGTGGTACGGAAATTGTTGCCGCAATTGCTGGGTGAGTTGTTGGAGAATCGCCGCCTCGGAGGGAACGGGGCGATCGCCCCAACGAAATACCTTCAGATAGGTCGTCCGCTGCACCGTCCACGTAAACACCGCCAGTTCCGCCCCATCGTCCTGCCCTTGGCTCAAAGGCACCTGCACCTGAATCCCATCCGGAGTTGCGCGGGTTACCCCCACCACTGGCTGAAATTGCGTTTGCAACCAGGCATTCACCGCTTGGATATCGGGAGTCGGCAGTTCTATATAAAGAAGTTGCTTCATGGAGAGAGAGTGGATGGGGGAGGGATTTGGGAAGTGGGGAGTTTAGGAGTGGGGGAGTGATGGAGTTTAGGAGTGGGGGAATAGAGGAGTAATTTGTGTTCTCAACTCTCTAACTCCTTAACCCCCTAGCTCCTTAACCCCTTTCACCCTGTCGGATGAGGTCAATTCCCACAAATTGCCTAAAATTGGGATTGACAATTGCACAAACTGAGCTACACTGCTCCAATACAATCAACTTTTAACAAACGTTACAAGTTTCTCATAATTCTCATAAAATTGTTTACATCTTCTGGCCGCATCGGCTAAGTTCTCTTGTACTGTTCGCATCTGCTGCATCCGCCACCCCCGCAATTGGGCTATGAATTATCCTATTCCAACCACGACCCAAGAAATTGTTGCATTGAAAAACCAACCCACCAGTGATGAGTTGGTGGCGGCGGCGATCGCGGGCGTAATCTACATTGCCCGCGATCAAGGCCAATCGTTGGAGGATTTGATGGCTGAGTTGTTGGCTGATGATGCGCTGTTGGATCAACGGCAGCGGCAACGGTTGAGCGAAGTGGTGGCGACCGCTTGGGAGAATTTGCTTTAGTGATCTACCAACCCAGATTGGCCAGGTTGAGCCAATTCAAATCGCGCCGCACTAGTCATACTCACCCCGACGGCAGTGCTTAGCGGCATCGGCTCTACAGGTCAAGCTTTTAGTGTTGTCATTTGCTGTTGCTTGCCAAACTAGCTGTAATAAGGCACTAAATCTAGTCTTGCTGCGGTAAATATCTGGACTGAGTGAATAAGTGCTGTAAAGAGTGGTGGTGGTACCCAATCGATCACCACTGTAATCGCGATTGATCAAGCGTTGGATCTTCTTGAACGATGGCTTCGACTTCGCTCAGCCACCGTTCGACTTCGCTCAGCCACCGTTCGGCTTCACTCAACTGCCGTTCGGCTTTGCTCAGTTCCGTTTAGTTACGCTCAACGTAAGTATTCAGGTAGCCGAATCTAGGGCGCGGAAACCGCGCCCCTACACACCAAACAACAGATGGCATTGTAGGGGTTGGGTTTCCCAACCCTTTTAGATCGAGCAATCGAGCGTTGATCAACCTGAATAGTTACCGCTCAACTAACCCGTCCTTTGAGCGTAGTCCAACCGCTCCTTGAGCGCAGTCGAAAGGAGCGCAGTCGAAAGGAGCGCGTCGAGTTGACCCAAGTCTGGGTTGCACCGTGGCGCAATGGTGAGCGCGATCGCTCCCCCATCAACGGCTGCCCCATGATCGCCCAGAACCAATTACCCACAATTAATTCAATTCTAATCACGACAAAATGGGAAATAACTAACAATCTATGCTCAAATGTTAATCACATAGAGGGAATACTAGGCTAAGGGAATCATGTCAGGGTGCCGATTTCCTCTGTGCTTGTGTTGGTTTGCGGCTAGGGGAGACTGAACCGTTAGGGTGGAACGACTAAGCTAACTATTTATGCTCACCAGTTTCGATCGCCTACTGTTTGTGCGGGGAGTCCCCATCTTTAAGGAGTTGCGGGACGACTTTTTAATTCGTCTGGCCTCGATCATGGACGAGTTAGCCTTTCCCAGCAAACACACCATCTTCACCCAAGGCCAAGAAGGCCGCTCCATGTATATTGTGGTGTCGGGGCGGGTGCGGGTGTATGTCAACACCGCCAATGGTGAGCGAGAAATTGCCCAGTTGGACAAAGGCGCGACCTTTGGGGAAATGTCATTGTTTGATGCGGAACCGCGATCGGCTTCAGTGGGTACCCTCACCCCCTGCGAATGCTTGATCCTGACCCAGCAGCAACTGTATGAGGCGATCGACGAAACCCCTGGCATTGCAGTCAATATCATTCGGTTGTTTTCGATTCGGATTCGGGAACTGAATGAGCGGTTGAATAAGGCGGTGGAGGAGAACAAACAACTCACCGAACTATGCAATAACCAAGCCAGCGCGTTAACGGCCTATAGTCAAAGCCAAGCCTTCACCCAAGGCTATGGGCATCCCGGCTATGGTCAACCGGGGTATGGTATCCCCAATGCTCCAGCCGTGGCTCCGACGGTTTTACCCAATCCGGTCGGGTTACCCTACGATCCCTATGGCAATCCCGATCGCACCCGCAATAGTTTGTAACCAGTCTCCGTAGATCGAAAAGGTTGTTGTGGGGGCGGCAAAGCCGCCCCCACAACAACCTTTTCGATCTGCTGTTCAGCAGCACCTCTAGGTCAAACAATCGCCGTGTTAGCCCACCACCGACAACGGCTTCTTAACAAGAATTAATGCAATAAAATTGAGTCGCGGACGGGCGATCGCTGATTTTTTCGTAGCCGTGAAGTCATTATCCATTCAGGATTTGATCAGTTTTTTAGGCAACAGAAAAGACGGAAAATCTTTCGATTAATTTCCACTCAGGATTTTCTGTACCGGAGAGTTTTACAGATACGCTGTTAGTATGATGGCTTACAGCCGAATACTTCACCTGAGGGTGAGACTATTTGGTTTACGGGAACCGCCATGGGTGCAGTTGGTCAACCGTTTTCCCTCGGATCTCTACCCCGACTTGACACCAAGTGTTACGCTTCTTCCGGGTTGATTCTGATCGGATCTGTTTATCAACATAAGCAGTAACCCCTTGAATCATGTGTTAGGGGTGAAAGACTAACTGCCGATCCTGTTTCACCAATAAGTCGGAATAACCGCGTCACTATACAGAAACCTATTATCCATTCTCAGTTCTATGGAATGGCATATTACCGATGCCCAAAGTTTAGCCATTATTGATCGGGAAGTCGGTCATCATGCGTTCTCCCCTTCGGAGTATGAAATTGTTCGACGTGTGATTTATGCAACTGCCGATTTTGAGTATAAAACTCTGATTAAGTTCTCAGATCAAGCTCTTCAGTCCGGTGCGGCTGCCCTAGCGGCTCGTAGCACCATCATTGTGGATGTGCCCATGGTGCAAGTGGGCATTACACCCATGCTGCAAAATACGTTTGTCAATCCGGTCTATTGCAGTATGGATGCGTTAACTCGTCCCCAAAAAGAAAAAACCAAAGCAGCTTGGGGCATTGAAACCCTAGCCCGTCGTTATCCCGAAGGTATTTTTGTGATTGGCGAATCCCAAACGGCTCTTGTGTCGTTGGTGGATTTGATCGACATGGAGGAAATTCGACCGGCATTGGTGATCGCAACCCCATCTGGGTTTGTCGGCACGGATTTAGCCAAGGATCGCTTGCATGATTCGATGATTCCGCATATCCGGGCGGAGGGACGGAAGGGAAGTGCCGTGGTCGCGGCGGCGATCATCAACGGGTTGGTCGAGTTGGCGTGGCAAGCCTATGACCAAGAAGCCAGTAATGTGGTCAACCGTTAAACGGCCATCAGGGAGCAGCGTGAAAATATAATCCCCAATCACCCGCAAATCCCCAATCACCCGCAAATCCCCAATCACCCGGTAGGGGCGAACTGCCGTTTGCCCTGACAGATTTGGATTGAGGTACATTCTTGATCTGTAAATCCCTAAAGGCTTTTAGTTGCATCACCCATGATGCGATGATTGACAAATGAAAAGTGAAAAGTGGCTGAATGGTTGACATTGCCCACTGACGGCGTGTGAACAGCTTTTAACTGGTGGATTGAGCATTTACAGGTGATTGGAAGAGAGACGAGTTATGGCTGAACTGCCCAAGGATTTGGATAGCGCGATCGCCCAAGCGAAGGAAGCGACTCGGTTAGCCTTAGACGCAGGCTACACCCGGTTGCAAGTCGAAATTATGATTCCAGAATTAAAAGTAATGCCAGTGGCGCAGAGTTTTCTGCCCATGTTGGAGGGGTTGGACTTAAAGTTACGGGTGTTTTTCCCGGATGCTGGGGCGGCGGCATTGGCGCGACGAGATTGGGGAGAAAAGCCTTACGACATTCGGGGGATTGGTGAACTCAAAGCCGCCATCCAACCAGAGGATCAGCTTTTTCTGTTTATTGAACCCTCCTCAGTTGAGGTTAAAGAAGTCGAAAAGCTGTGCGAACAAGCGGGCGATCGCCCCGTTGTTTTGCTCAACCCTCGCTTAGAGGATATTGCCACCATTGGCATTGGTTACGCTGGACGGCAACTGCGAGAACGGTTTTTGAATGTGATCGAATCCTGCTATCACCTGCGTCCGTTGGAAGGAGGGGCGATCCTCCGCGCCTATCCTGATCCGTGGCAAGTGTGGCTAGAAACGAACCCTGATCAGTACGAAGTGATTGCCGAATTGCCGCGCAAACCCGTTGGTGAAGAACTCGATCGCATCTTCGCTGCCGCTACTGCCCCACCAGAGGGCGACAGCGACGCGCCCCAACCCACCAAGCCGCCCAAAAAAGGATTTCTGGCCGAATTACAAACCATGTTCCGCGCCTTAACACAATAGTCAATTTGACCCGTTAGGCAATCAACCAGCCCACCACCCAGCAGTACCGCCCTGCGATGCTCGGTGCCAGTCGGCATAACAGCGCGTCCGAATTTTGTATGATCAGGGGTTGAGTCCAGCGGCTGTCCGTTGACATCACCCTGAATTGACTGTGCGAATGTCCCAAACCTACGAATGTCCCAAACCATTGTTGTTAAAATCGGCACCTCTAGCCTTACCCAACCGGAAACCGGAAATTTGGCCTTGTCTACCATTGCCACTCTGGTGGAAGCGTTGACGGATTTGCGGCGGCGAGGCTATCGGGTGGTGATGGTGTCGTCGGGGGCAGTGGGGGTTGGATGTGCTCGCCTGGGACTGACAGAACGCCCCAAGAACTTGGCCTTGAAACAGGCGATCGCTGCCGTTGGCCAAGGCCGTTTAATGCGGGTGTATGACGACCTGTTCACCACCTTAGGACAACCGATCGCCCAGGTGTTGTTAACCCGGAGCGACTTGGTGCAGCGGAGTTGTTATGTCAACGCCCATCGCACCTTTCAGGAACTCCTCCGCTTGGGCGTGATCCCCGTGGTGAATGAAAACGACACCGTTGCCGTGGATGAGTTGAAATTTGGCGACAATGACACCCTATCCGCCTTGGTGGCAGGGTTAATTGAAGCGGACTGGTTATTTTTGCTCACCGATGTGGATCGGCTCTATTCGGCTGATCCGCGCAGCAACCCCAATGCCAAACCAATTACCTTGGTGGAAGATGTTGACCAATTGGCAGATATGCAAGTAGAGGCCAGCGGTCAGGGTTCCCAGTGGGGGACAGGGGGGATGATTACAAAAGTCACCGCTGCCCGGATCGCTGCTGAAGCCGGTATCCGCACGGTGATTACGGAAGGGCGATCGCCGCACAATATTCTCAAAATTCTCAACGGTGAACCCCTCGGCACCCAATTTGAACCCAAACCCCGTCCCGTTACCGCTCGTAAACGCTGGATCGCCAACAGCCTCGTTCCCGCTGGCAAACTCTATTTGGATGCGGGAGCAGTTAACGCCCTGCAACAATCGGGCAAATCCTTACTCGCCGCTGGCATTGTTCAAGTCGAAGGGGAGTTTCAAACCCAGGATGCTGTGCAATTGTGCGATCGCAGCGGCCAGGAAATTGGTCGTGGTCTGGTCAACTACAGCAGCACCGAACTGCAAAAAATTCAGGGGCACCATTCCGACGATATCCCCACTATCCTGGGCTACGAAGGCTCAGAAACCGTTGTACATCGGGATAATTTGGTGTTGGTGTAGGGGGGATGGTGGCTAATCGCATAGCCGCTCGCAACGATTCTGCTTGAGTTCTCTCGGCAGCGGTCAGCAATCCGCCCGTCAGTCAGCCGCCCCCAGATCGTCAATAACCCCGGACACTCGCGATCGCTTCCCGCGTAACAGGAGGAGGTAAGAACGTTAGAATGACTATGCAGTGGGTATTTACGGATACAGCCAAAGCATCTTATTGTAGGATCTCGCAACGTCGGATCTCTCAACCCATTACCCCATCATCACTCGCCCACAGGGCTGCACGTTAAGGAGAAACAACCATGGGAATGACCCTGACCGAAAAGATCGTGGCTCGTGCCGCTGGCCGCAGCAGTGTGAAGCCAGGGGAGAACGTATGGGTTAATGTAGACCTGCTGATGACCCACGATGTTTGCGGACCAGGAACCATTGGCGTGTTTAAGCGCGAGTTTGGTCAAGATGCCAAGGTCTGGGACACCGAGAAAATTGTTCTGATCCCCGATCACTACATCTTTACCGCCGATGAGCGAGCCAACCGCAACGTCGATATCTTGCGCGACTTCGCCCACGAACAGGGGATCAAATACTTTTACGACATCACCGATCGCGGCAACTTCAAAGCCAACCCCGACTACAAAGGTGTGTGCCACATCGCCCTCGCCCAAGAAGGCCACACCCGCCCCGGTGAAGTCATGTTTGGCACCGACTCCCACACCTGCAACGCCGGAGCCTTCGGCCAATTTGCCACCGGGATCGGCAACACCGATGCCGGATTCATTATGGGCACGGGCAAGCTGTTGATCAAAGTCCCTGCCACGATGCGGTTTGTGCTGGATGGAGAAATGCCGCCCTACCTGTTGGCTAAGGATTTGATTCTGCAAATCATCGGCGACATCACCGTATCTGGAGCCACCTACCGCACCATGGAGTTTGCTGGCACAGCGGTGGAGCAGATGACCATGGAAGAACGGATGACCCTGTGCAACATGGTGATTGAAGCAGGCGGCAAAAATGGCGTGATCGCCCCCGATGCTACCACATTGGACTACGTGCAGGCGCGGACAAACAAGCCGTTTGAGTGTGTCTATACCGATAGTGATGCCGTGTTTTACAGCGATCGCCACTACGATGTCAGTCAACTGGAACCCGTGGTCGCCAAACCCCACTCCCCCGACAACCGGGCACTGGTGCGCGACTGCCGCGATGTCAAAGTCGATCGCGTCTACATCGGCTCCTGCACCGGCGGCAAAACCACCGATTTCCTCAACGCAGCCCGGTTAATTAAAGGCCATCAGGTGAAGGTGCCCACCTATCTGGTTCCCGCCACCCAAAAGGTGTACGAAGACCTGTTCACCATCAAGCACGATGGCCAAACCCTGTCGGAAATCTTCTTGGCCGCTGGGTGCATTGAACCCGCTGCCCCCTCCTGCGCCGCCTGCCTCGGTGGCCCCAAAGACACCTTTGGACGGCTGAACGAACCGGAAGTCTGTGTCTCCACCACCAACCGCAACTTCCCCGGACGCATGGGCAACAAGCAAGCCCAGGTGTACTTGGCCTCGGCCTACACCGCCGCCGCCACCGCTCTCACTGGATACATCACCGATCCCCGTGAGTTTTTGGCTTAGGCCGGATAATTCACGACTTGTAAATCCGCAGATACAAGAAAACGGAGGCGCGAATGCCGTGCCTCTGTTTTTTATGCCTTGACTCGACTGGACTGCTGTCAGGGCTGTTCAATCAATTGCCTCAAGCCTACAGGTTATGACTTAAATTGTTCGGCTTCGGCGCTGGCGGCGACTTTGCCCACGCCGGGAATGGTGCCTGCTCCGGTTAAACTGACATCACTTTGCAGTAAGCTCCACGCTTTGTTGAGTACGCCCTGAAAGCCTTTGGGTTCTAGGGTCATGTGGAGTTGTTCTAAGCTGTTGCTCACCTGACGGGCAATGGTCAGCAGAATGTCGGACATATCGACATCGGTCATCACCAGATCTTCGCTGGAGTCGAGGTAAACGACGTGGAAGCCGTCTTGTTCCAAGCTGGCTTGCAGTTGCGGAGTTCGGTGGATTTGCCGCAGCCAATGTGCCCGGTGAAGAGTTGGTGGCTGCGATCGTCGCTGCGGGTGATGGTGCGGTACAGTTCGTCGATTAGGCTGACGGCGCGTTTGCCGCTGTTGCGTGCTCTGGTGAAGTCGATGTAGTAGCGGCGATCGCTATCTGAAATCAGGGTTTTGTTGGGGTTGCAGGCTTTGAAGAATTGGATGGGGTCGAGGGATATGGGGGACTGGGTGGGTGGGGACGTGAGTGGGTAGGGTGTGGGGGGTAGTTACCGGGATAATTGACGACATTCTACAGGACAACCAATAGGGTGCGTCTAGCCTGCATGATTCACCTGGAGGGTATGTGCTGAGTTGTCCCTAGCAGCTTAATCAGGTTAATTTGCAAGAGGTCTAATATCACCATCCGCAAGGTGACTAAAAATCATCGCACCTTCCCGACCGATGAGTCGGCACTCAAAGTGGTCTACCTGGCGATGGTCAATATGGCCAAAAAGTGGACGATGCCGATCCGGGATTGGAAGCCTGCTCTGAATCGCTTCGCGATTGAATTCGCTGATCGGTTTCCTGACTAATTTTTGTTCCTTTTTTTGTTCCTTAACACAAACTACTTGACATACCCCAAGCCATGGAAATTCGTGAACAAACTGCTGATCGATTAGTGATCTACAGCCAGCCTCTCAGTATTGGGCTATTTCTCAGCATTTTTTTGGCCATCCCCCTGTACATTCTCATCTGGGGATCGCAGATATCCTGGGGGGATGAACTAACTCCACTACCAGTTCAAATTCGCTGGTTGATGATTCCTCTGCTTTTGGTTGTGGGCTGGGTGTTTTATACATCGGTTGCCGTGATCACCTGTAGTTTAGACCGCACAACTAAAACGGTCACAATTGAACAACAATACTTGTTGTCTAAAACCACCATTACACGCTCTCTAACAGAGATTACTAAGGTAGAAATCAAACCCGCTGATACCGAAGGAACACCGATTCATCCAATTTTTCTCCACTTCAGTACAGGGGATAAATATCCGGTGTATTCCTCCCTAGGATTGCTGAACACTTTCAATAACAAGTGGTTTCAAGAGCAGCAAGATGTAGCGAAGGCAATTCAAAAAATCTTAGATCAATAGACCTTAAATTCAATGTAAGCATTTAGGTAGCCGAATCTAGGGCACGGGAACCGCGCCCCTACACACCGGACAACGGATGGAATTGTACGGGTTGGGTTTCCCAACCCTTTATAGATCGAGCAATCAAGCGTTAATTAACTTGAATAGTTAGAATTCAATAAACCGCCATTACCGCTTTTGCAACAGTTGCTGAAACTAGAATTGCGCCAATTATCTCAGAGGGTGTTTTAAAAGCCCTATTTGATGTAGCCCTGGCGACTGTTCGCCTTGCGTTTCCGCAGGGTAATCGCGGCTATACGGACACTAGCGTAGTCGCGGTTTTAACCGCCAGATACTTTTCAAACACCCTCTCATTCCAAATTAAGACTATGGCCATTACCTCTGACCAGTTTGATGCCTTAGTACAAAAATTAGAAGGATTTGCCCAGCAACATCCTCGGATTTATCAGCTCCGGGTTGGGTTATTTGCCATCTTAGGCTATTTCTATATTTTTCTAGTCTTAGGAATTTTACTAGGACTTTTTCTATTGTTCGTCGGCTTGATGGTTGTTAGTCGCAGCTTCAATTACTTCATCATCAAACTAGGGGTTTTATCCTTGGTTCCAGCCTGGATGATTTTGGCTTCTCTACGGGTGAATTTTCCGCCGCCCGATGGTTTGCGCCTTACCCGAAAACAAGTACCTAATTTGTTTGCTTTAGTCGATGAATTGACTGAAAAATTACAGACTCCTAGGTTTCATAATATTTTGCTTGTCGGTGAATTGAATGCGGCAGTGAAGCAAATTCCTCGATTGGGAATTTTTGGCTGGCAGGAGAATTATCTCATCCTAGGATTGCCTCTGATGCAAGCCCTATCGCTGGATCAATTTAAAACCGTTTTAGCCCATGAATTTGGTCATTTGTCGGGCAACCATTCGCGGTTTGGTGGTTGGATTTATCGGCTGCGGAACACTTGGTTGCAGATTTATCAACGGTTACACAATAGCGAACACCAGGGCAGCATGGCTCTGTTTAATGATTTTTTGGAGTGGTATTGGCCACGGTTTAATGCCTATTCCTTCACATTGGGGCGGATGAATGAATATGAGGCCGATCGCTGTGCTGCACAATTAGCAGGAGCGGATCATGCTGCCGAAGCGTTGATTCATGTTGCGCTGAAAAGCCAGTTTCTGCAACACACCTTTTGGTCAGACCTGAATCAACAGATAGAGCATCAGCCTGATCCACCGGGCAATGCCTACTCGCTGATGTTTACGGCTTTGCATCAACCCTTGCCACTGGATCAGCAGCAGCAATGGATCAGCCAAGCCCTGAAAAAAATGACCAATAATGACGACACCCATCCCTGTCTGCGCGATCGCCTCGCCGCTCTGGGGTATACCACAGATGCGATCGCCCCTCTGCTGCGGATCAGCCCACCTGCAACCACTGCCGCAGAACAGTTGCTGGGCAGTGCCTTACCGGAGTTGACCCAGCACTTTGATCAGGAATGGCAGGCGGAAGCCTCTACGCCATGGCGGCAGCGGTACGCCTATTTACAGGAGCTTCAGGCGAATTTGCAGATGTTAGAGGAGAAACGGCAAGCTGAGGGCGAGGCCGGATTATCAGAATTGGAGGAGTGGACACGGGTTTACTACACCTTGGAATTGCGTGGTGAAGCGGTGGCGATGCCTCTGGCGCAAGAATTTTTGTCCAAGTATCCTAACAATGTCACTGCTAACTATACGTTGGGACAACTGTTGTTGGCGAAAGGAGATCCGGCGGGGGTGCCGTTGATTGAGCGGGCGATCGCCCACGAACCGGCTTGGACGGTTGAAGCCTATCAACTGCTGGAGATGTTTTATATTCAACACGGGCAGGTGGATGCGGTGAAAGCCTGTCGTCAACAACTCGATGCCCACTATAATCTGTTGGCTAAAGCCCAATACGAGCGATCGACACTGAGGGAGAGCGATCGCTTCAAACCCCATAGTTGCACTGCCGATGAAGTGGCCGCCATTGTCGAACAGTTAAAACCGTTTCGCCGCATCACCCAGATTTATCTGGTGGAAAAAGTATTGGACTATTACCCAGAGCAACGGTTTGTGGTCGTTGGGCTGATACGGCAAAAAAGTTTTATCGAAGTGGATGATGGGGCTAAACAATTGTTGAGCCAAGTGCTGCAAACCTTGGAGTTACCCACTGATGGGTTTGTGGCGGTATTGAATGATCAATCTATATTGAAGAAGAAGATTATCCAAGTCGATGGTGCATTGGTGTTTCAACGGTAGGGGATGGGCGATCGCTGCATCCGCAATTGGAGCAACCACAGGGGATTCCTTAACATTTCGTTGCAGGTCATGTACACTGGCAAATAATTCATTGGCCAATTATGACTAATTGATGACTGAGAGTTGACCTAACACAGTCAGTCACCCGATTCCGCACCTCTACCCCTTCTCTGTATCACCCATCTGGATCACCTATGAAGTCTACGGTTAGCTTGCTTCGAGTTGAGACCTACGATCGCTCCGTTCTGCGTGCCAACCTAGAAGCCTTACTTGCCCCCATGGGTGGGATGGCGGCGATTGTTAAACCGGGCGATCGTGTGCTACTGAAGCCGAATTTGTTGACGGGTGCTCGTCCCGGCAAAGCCTGTGTCACTGACCCTCGGTTGGCGGCGGCAGTGGCGGAGTTGGTAATTGAGGCAGGGGGCAAACCGTTCCTGGGTGACAGTCCAGCGTTTGGTAGTGCCTTGGGTGTGGCCGAAGCCAGTGGCTATCTGCCATTGATGGCAGAATTGGGCGTGCCAATTGTGGAATTTAAGGGCAAGCGGTATCAAACCGTGAGTCAGGAGTTTAATCATCTGCGCTTGAGCAAGGAAGCCATGGATGCAGATGTGGTGATTAATTTGCCCAAGGTGAAGTCCCATGTGCAGTTAACCCTAACCATGGGGGTGAAGAATTTGTTTGGCTGTGTTCCCGGCAAGATGAAGGCATGGTGGCACATGGAAGCAGGTAAGGACAGTGCCCGCTTTGGCACCATGTTGGTGGAAACGGCACGGGCGATCGCCCCCGACCTGACGATTGTGGATGGCATTGTGGGGCATGAGGGCAATGGCCCCAGTGGTGGAGAACCGCGCGATTTGGGTGTGTTGGGAGCGTCTACGGATGTGTTTGCCTTGGATTGGGCGATCGCAACCATTCTGCAAGCCAACCCAATGACGATTCCCACTATCGCCGCTTCGGTGCGATTGGGCTTGTGTCCCAGTCCCGACCAACTGCACTTCCCCCACCTCCGACCAGAGGAACTGGAGTTGGCAGATTGGCAATTCCCCGCCAATCTAGTGCCGATTGACTTCGGTCTGCCACGGGTGATTCGTTCCACCTTTAAGCACCTCTACATCCGGTTTATCAAGGAATCGAAACGCTTCTATTCCCCAGCGCGCAAGTCTGGTTTAGCCAGCTAAGGCACAAGCGTGCAACTAAAATCCCCAATCACACGCTGGGGGCGAACGGCAGTTCGCCCCCACAAATTGATGGCTAGTGCCCGGAAAACGGAAGGGACTTGCAGAAAAATCACATCCCGCTGATCGTGGTGGGGACAGAGCAATACCGTGTCCCTAAAGATGGCGGTGTGGATAGATGATTAAGCTGTAAATCTGATTAAGCTGTAAATCCATCCGCGATCGCCAAGCCACGCCTACTTAACTGGCGAGTCGCTTACCGCTGTAAGTCAGCGGACATTAACATAGGGGCGTTGTAGTAACGTGGCAATTTGTTGGTGCAGAGCTAACAATTGCTGCTGTAAGGTAACAATTTGCAACTTCATGGCTTCCAGTCGTTGATTGGTTTCCAGTTGGTTAGACTCGATGCGCTCCATTAACCGTTGGGTCAACATCTGCAACTCTTGAAACTGATCCTGTTGTTGATGGAATAGCCGAGAAAGGTCGATTTGGGTTTGCTGAATGTCCCCCATCATGCGGGCATTGACGGTAATCCGTTCCCCCAATGCCGTAATCAACTGGCCACTGGATTGGATCTGCTGCCAATTCAATTCGTTTTGCTGCCGTAATTCCTGAAGGGCGCGATCGTTGATCGCTAAGTTTTGCTGAAGCGCGTTGAGGGTTTGATACCAATCTGCATTCATAGCCGTTAGGGATAATGGGACGGACGTAGCAGAATGCCCCTAACTACTTGTTAATATACGCCATAACACCCGACAGAATGCAGTCAAACCGTTACAGGACTGGGACAAAGTTCATGTAAACACTGATGTGAAACTTTAATTTAATCTAAAACGTAATTGCCCACGTACCTCTTAAGGACGCAGGTACCGCGCCCCTACAGACCACACACAAGATGGGCATGTAGGGGCGCAGTACCTCACCCCTGATGGATCAAACAATTCAGCATTGATCCACCTGGGTAGTTCCGTTAGATCAATGTAGGGGCGGGTTTAGCCGAGAAACTCTCGCTAGGATTGTTAATTTGACGACAAAACCCGTCCCTACACCTCGCGGAACTCAACCAGATGGGTCTGGCTTTGTGTCACATCTAGCTTTGTGTCACATCTATAGGTCTGCGAGCTGAGGCAGCGATCGCCGCGCCCTCAGCCCGGAGAGTGAGATGCGGTGATCATGCAGATTTGGCAGATTTGGCAGAATTATTGCTGCACATATTCCTGAACAGGGCGTATCCAACAGTTGGGGGGGCATCCGGGCGAATAGAATAAGCCCTTTGGGCTGGCTTTGCCTACGCGGCTATACAAACACTAGCGAAGCCCTAGCGTAGCCATGCCGAAGGCTATTGCCCGTAGGGCTATAGTCCGCCTACGCGGACTATAGAAAATCAAGGATTTCCATAACCTGCGTAGGCAGGTTATAGCCCTACGGGCATGGCTTCGCTAGTGTCCGTATAGCCGCGACTTTAGTCGCCAGGGCTACATCAAATAGGGCTTTTAAAACACCCTCTAAGTCTAGAGATGAAAACCGAGCGAAATCGTTATAGTTTCGGGTTTGGGGTTTAAGATTTAAGAGGTATCCCCCTCGGACGGTTGAGCGTGACTGTTGACCCCATCGCAACTGGGCTAAATCTAGAGCAATTGTTTCCCTTCCCCCTGGATGAGTTCCAGGAACGGGCGATCGCGGCTCTCAACGCCGACAAATCGGTGGTGGTGTGCGTGCCCACCGGATCGGGGAAGACGCTGATTGGGGAATATGCCATCCATCGCGCCTTGGCACGGGGGCGACGGGTGTTCTATACAACGCCACTCAAAGCCTTATCCAACCAGAAATTCCGCGATTTCCGTGACCAGTTTGGCGCAGACCGGGTGGGTTTGCTGACTGGGGATCTGTCCGTGAACCGGGATGCCACCGTCGTGGTGATGACGACGGAAATTTTCCGCAATATGCTGTATGGCACCCCGATTGGGCAGGTGGGCACGTCCCTCGTGGACTTGGAAGCCGTGGTACTGGACGAGTGCCATTATATGAACGATCGCCAGCGCGGTACCGTCTGGGAAGAGTCGATCATCTATTGCCCTAGGGAAATTCAACTGGTCGCCCTTTCCGCCACCATCGCCAACAGCGACCAACTCACCGACTGGATTGCCCAGGTACACGGGCCGACGGAACTGATCCACTCCAGTTTCCGACCGGTACCGCTGCAATTTTACTTCTGCAACCCCAAGGGGCTGTTTCCCTTACTGGATGACAGCGGCAAGCAGATTAATCCCCGCCTCAAACCCAAGGGCGGACGGGGGCGCGGCGGTAATGGCAAAGCTCCCCGCCAAGAAGCCCCCAGCATGGCCTTTGCCCTCGCGCAACTGAGCCAGCGAGATATGCTGCCCGCAATTTACTTCATCTTCAGTCGGCGGGGCTGCGATCGCGCCGTCCGAGACTTGGGCGATCTGTGTTTGGTCAACGAATGGGAAGCCGACCAATTGCGCCGACAAATCGCCGCATTCGTAGAACGGTTTCCGGAAATGGCACAGGCGGATCAACTGGAGCCGTTGCACCGGGGCATCGCCTCGCACCACGCCGGACTGCTACCTGCCTGGAAGGGCTTGGTGGAAGAATTGTTCCAGCAGGGCTTAGTCAAAGTGGTGTTTGCCACCGAAACCCTGGCAGCGGGGATCAATATGCCCGCCCGCACCACGGTGATTTCCAGCCTGTCTAAACGAACGGATATGGGGCATCGACTGCTCACGCCCTCGGAATTTCTGCAAATGGCCGGACGCGCCGGACGACGGGGCATGGATCCAGTCGGTCATGTGGTGACGGTGCAGTCAGCATTTGAGGGAGCCAAGGAAGCCAGCTATCTCACCACCGCCGGAGCCGATCCGCTGGTCAGCCAGTTCACCCCCAGCTACGGCATGGTGCTGAACCTGTTGCAAATCCACACGTTGGAAGAAGCGCGGGAACTGGTGGAACGCAGTTTTGGCCAATACCTGTCCACCTTGCACCTGAAGCCGCAGCGGGACGCGATCGCCGCCTTAGAAGCCGAACTTGACCGCCTGCAAGCCCAACTGGGCAAGGTGGACTGGGCTGCGGTGGATGCCTATGAAAAACTCCAAGGGCACCTGAAGGAAGAACGGCGACTGCTGAAAATTCTGCAACAACAGGCGGAAGAAACCATTGGCAGCGAGATGGCGATCGCCCTCAAATTTGCCGTCGCAGGCACCATCCTCAGCCTCAAGGGCAAGCACGTCCCAGTCCCCACCCCCGTTCCAGCAGTCCTGGTCAGCAAAGTCCCAGGCTCCGGCCAGTTCCCCTACCTCGTCTGTCTGTCTGACAGTAACCGTTGGTATGTCGTCACCACCAACGATGTGGTCGGGTTGCATGGCGAATTGCCGCGCATTACCGCCGTGGACAATCTCACCCCACCGCCAGAGCTACCCCTGAAACCGGGACAGCACCGCAGCGGCCACGAAGACTCCCTGCCGATCAGCCAAAAACTCAGCACCATTGCCAATCGCCAGGTGTTGGAAGTCTCCCAAGTAGACATGAGCGAGGAGGTGCAAAACCAAATTAAGCGGGTGACAGCAGTGGAGGAAAAGCTGTTGTCCCATCCGGTGCATCAGTGGGGCGATCGCGCCAATTTGCTCAAACGCCGCAAACGGTTTATGTCCTTGCAGCAGGAATTGACCGATCGGCAAACCAAGCTGGATCACCATGCCCATCGCCACTGGGATGAGTTTCTGCAACTGATCAAAATTCTCGAAAGTTTCGGCTGTCTGGATCGCAACATGAAGCCGACGGAATTGGGCGAAGCTGCCGCCGCCATCCGAGGCGACAACGAACTCTGGCTGGGCTTAGCGTTAATGTCCGGTGAGTTGGATCATCTAGCTCCCCACCATCTGGCTGCCGCCTCCGCTGCCCTCACCACGGAAGTCTCCCGCCCGGATATTTGGATCAACTACACGCCCTCTGGCGAAGTCGAAGAAGCGTTGGGCGGATTACGCACCCTGCGCCATCAATTGTTCCAGCGACAACGGCGATCGCAAGTAGCCCTGCCCGTGTGGTTGGAGTATGACCTGATTGGTGTAGTCGAACAGTGGGCGTTGGGGATCGAATGGTCGGAGTTGTGCGCCAACACCAGCTTAGACGATGGCGATGTGGTACGCATTCTCCGCCGCACCGTGGACTTCCTCTCGCAAATCCCCCACGTCCCCCACATTTCCACCAGCCTCTACACCACCGCCCGCCAAGCCATCCAACTGATGGATCGCTTCCCGGTGAATGAAACGGTGGATTAGCTTGCATTTTCATGACGATTTACGGATTTACGCAAAAGCCCCAAAACTCGTAGAGGTGGTCACGGGGACACCGCCCAATGCAGGGAATGCCGCTTTACACCAAGATCACTGTCTACAAGATCACTGTCTAATTGTCTGACCTATGAGGCAACCACGGGGGGCTTGCCCCTACGGTTTGGCGTGTAGAATGTCGTGAATCAAGCAGGTTAGGGATCTGCAAATAAATAAAATACCCAGCGTAGGATGCGTATAGCCTCCGGCATGGGCTTTGCCTAAAGGCTTCAGCCGTAACGCATCATCTTTAGATTATGGGTACTTTATTTTTACGCTCCTCCCTTAGCACCGATAAGGAACGTGACTGTTAGTTGATCCAGTAGTTAATCCTGTTTTGGATTAAACCCAGAGTCATGGAGAGATTACGTTGCTCAGAACCGCTTGGGTACGCGGATGATTTAAGCTGATTAATTACAATAATGACGATTTACCCCGCAAGTACATCATGGTTATGTCCCCTGCCCCGCAAGCCTCTGAATCTATCGCAACCCTGCAATGGTCTGCCCTCTTGCAACAACTCTTAGACGGGCAATCCTTATCTGTAGAGCAAGCCCAGGGGTTAATGCAGGGGTGGTTGGCAGAGGCGATTCCTCCGGTGTTGTCGGGGGGAATTTTAACTGCCATCCAGGCCAAAGGAGTGTCGGTCGAAGAATTGACGGGAATGGCACAGGTGCTCCAAGGGCAGTCCCGTGGGGTAGAGGGAACGGCCATAACGGACTTGCCCACCCCTCGGATTGACACCTGCGGCACGGGTGGCGATGGGGCTTCGACCTTTAATATTTCAACCGCAGTGGCGTTTGTGGCGGCGGCGGCGGGGGTGGTGGTGTCCAAACACGGCAACCGTTCGGCCTCTGGCAAGGTGGGGTCTGCGGATGTACTGGAAGCTTTGGGCGTTAATTTGGCCGCTGCACCGGAGAAAATTCAGGCCGCACTGACGGAAGTCGGGATTACATTTCTGTTCGCCCCCGGTTGGCATCCAGCGATGAAAGCAGTTGCACCACTGCGAAAAACCTTGGGGATTCGGACAATTTTTAACTTGTTGGGGCCGTTGGTGAACCCATTACGACCCACCGGGCAGGTGTTGGGCGTGTCGGATCCCAAGTTGGTGGAAATTATGGCGCAGGCGTTGGGACAGTTGGGCATCCAACGGGCGATCGCGCTCCATGGTCGGGAAAAGCTGGACGAGGCCGGCTTAGGCGATGTCACCGACTTGGCCATCCTTAGCCAAGGGCAGGTGTCAGCGGCAACCTTAGCTCCCGCTGCTCTGGGGCTGTCTCCCACCCCAATTAGTGCGTTGGTGGGTGGAGATGTGCAAGAAAATGCCGCCATTTTGCAAGCCGTATTGCAGGGGAAAGGCACCACCGCCCAACGGGATGCCGTGGCGTTGAATGCTTCGCTGGCATTGCAGGTGGGCGAAGTGGTGCCTTTGGGCGATCATGCGGCTGGGCTGGCGATCGCCCACGATATCCTCAACAGTGGTGCTGCTTGGACAACCTTAGAGAAATTGGTGCAGTTCCTGGCGGACTAGCTTGCATTTATATCCTGGGGCGTATCCAACAGTTGGGGGATACATCCGGGCGAATAGAATATGCCCGTTGGGCAGGCTTTGCCTACGCGGGTTTAGTTCTTGTAGATGCGGTTTTAACCGCCCCTCCCCCAAACGTGAAATACGCCCTATATCCTGCATTTATACATAGAAAGGTCTAGTTCTCCGCAAAAAAGCCTGATTGTTTGTGGATAAAGTCCAGACGCAATCAGGCTTTTGACACCGCATTATTCCTGATGTTGAACCCGTCACCAGTGCAACTCTCTGTTCGCTTCCCTTCTCACAAAATCTGACGCTTTTCATTTTCCTTGAGTTTGATTCTGTCGAACGCCCCAAGCTCAGCAACCCGGCGCACGGGACGCAACGATGGCAACCGCAACGCTCACGCTGGGTTCGCTGCAACGCATGGTTAGGCCACGTCATCGTGAACTCCTGGTGCTTTGCCTTCATAGCCTGCTGCAACTCGGTCGCGTGCTGCTCGCAGTAAATCCTTATACTTCGGGTCAAATGGCTCAACAAACATCTTGTCGAGCTGCGCCGACATCCGCATGAACGCAAGATACTCGGCAGTGTGGCGAAGAGTGAAATCATTATCGTCCTCGCCAAAACGTGCGAAGAACTCGAACAATACAAGACCCTCGTCGCGTGACAGTGTGATGGTGATATTCTCGCTCATGGTGCGAAGTGGCCTAACGGTTCTGGTCAGCGGTTGCCGACATCTTTGCATCCAACCCAAGCGGCTTCGATCAATCCACTGCACCCGAATTGTGTACGCCCAGCATGGGCATGAATCAATGGGGTGAAAGTCCCCTGTAGGAGAACCAGCGTCCAAATGCTCGAAAGTTATAGGAGCCAAGTGACGACAACTACTAGCTTAAGGCAAGGGCAAACCCACGAAGGGAGATCTGAACGTCATGCGATTTTGACGGGCATTAGTCGCAAAGACTATTGGCGGTTGTCCAAAACGCTGGCGACACAGACGGGAATGACCAATGAGACGTTCGGCGATGCTCAGTCGAGCCGTGGTTAGAGCAACAGGGATTGCTATCTATTCGTAGTCTTTGGATGAAAGTCCAAGGCTATACCTAAACCATTAGAGTTGTTTGCGCGTCTTCATGAACCGCCTGTTGCGGACCCGCATGGCAGGTGGTGTGGGAGGGGAGGGAGAAATACCATCCTCGACCCGATTGGGATGCTGGCTGTAAGCCAGACTCAAATTAACGCCCAGTCACTTCACCTAGTGCTTCTTGAATTACCTCATCACTGACACCATGACGCTTGAGGCTTGCAATCAATGCAGATACCGTATCGCCTTCCAAACGCTCTAAGTCAGCTCGTAGACCTTGCCCGATATAAGCACGTACTAAAGGTTGATACCCAGAAAAACCCAGTAGGGGGGCAACTTGCTTCAAGTCCTCAATCACATCTTCAGGCATCCGAATGGTGATCGTCGTCATGGGACGGTTTCGATCTAGCCGCTTTTTCAACGTTTCAGGCTTCATAAAATTCCCGCTCCTTACGTGTCGCTTTACGAGCCGAAATGATCCGAATGATGTCGTTTTCCCGATCAACAAAGACAACGTATAGCAAGTTCCAACGCCGATCTAAACCAATAACGGCATCCCGCGCTTCATCATTACGACTTGCATCAACGACCACAAGCAATGGATCGAAGAAGACTTCTGCGGCTTGTTGGAACGTAACACCGTCGTGGTTGATCGGGTTGATCCTGGCTTTCTCGTCATTCCAGACAAACGTGATGCCATTGAGAACGAAATGCACATCCATACTTGTAGTGTAAATAGGGCGTATTTACGTTGTCAATATACTTTGATGCTGCAACGGGATCTGTGCGATCGCTTTCGGCACTCAACAGAAGCGATTCGAGTGCTGTCTCAACCAAGAACTGAAGCAGCCCAACGGTTGAGATGAGCGGCGCGCGCGCCAGAGTTTGAGCTTGGCACTTTATCTTTCACACGTCAGCTCCAGCGAGGTGTTAGGCATCAGCCCACTCTCCTGTTTGGGGATCGAACATACACATGTGTTTGGAGTCCAAGATCTCCGATGCATCCTGCAATGCCTCAAAGATCGCGTCCTTTGAGTTCTTTCCGTAAGGAACCGAAAATGCGATCTCGGTCGGAAAGACGTGTACCAGAACCTCGTTTCCAGACACGTTCTTTACGAACGCGCGGTGATCCGGAGCCGACGGCTCCGCGTTGTACCCATAGGCGGCGAGGGATTCAACAAACCGCGAGGCAGCAGCCGAATCGAGTTGTGGATGTTCGAACCCATCCAGATCCTCGCCCCCTTCAACGCGACCGCGAACCTCTGGGTGATAAATTCCTATGTCGTAGCTCATACGCTTACCTGATGCCTAACTAGTAATTAGAGAGAATCTAATCTACCTAATCGCCCCATAGCTTGATTAGGCTGAATTACTTCTGCCTAAAATCGCTTAAACGGGTAATTAGGTAGAACTTTTTCCACCTAAGATCCTGAATCAGCGACTTAGGCTGACGCATTCAGTATAGGCACCCCTGGGTTGACCGTCGAGATTGGTTCAAATTTGGTGATGGCGTTGGGGGGGACTACGGGTGTATGTAGCCGCGATCGCCTGAGAACAAGAGATACCTGGCGGTTGAAACCGCGTCTACACGGACAAAGTGCGCCTCCGCGCACTAACAACCATCAGTCAAGGCTGGTTCCCGTAGGGGGACTTCGTTCGTATAGCCGCGTAGGCAAAGCCTGCCCAAAGGGCTTATGCGATTCGCCAGAGCATATTCGCACAATCTTTTATCCCGAACTCAGGTTAATCCAGATGGAAACGCCTGATTGTCTCTGGACTGCATCCACCAACAATCAGGCGTTTGTACGGCAATTAACTCGGCCAAGCCGATGACCGTCGTCTATTCGGTGTCGTCGTGGGCGAACCGATTGTAGAGGAAGTCGAGGGCGTAGTTGCGTAGGCGATAGTATTCCGGCGATTCCATGATCCGGGCGCGATCGCGGGGACGCTTGAACGGAATTTCCATCACTTCGCCAATGTTGGCAGCGGGGCCATTGGTCATCATCACTAGGCGATCGGCGAGGAACAGAGCTTCGTCGATGTCGTGGGTGATCATCAACACGGTGCAGCGGTAATCGTTCCAGATCTTCAGCAACTCTTCTTGCAGTTCTTCCTTGGTGATGGCATCCAACGCGCCGAAGGGTTCATCCAACACCAGCACTTCCGGACGGATGGACAGGGCACGGGCGATCGCCACCCGTTGCTTCATCCCCCCGGAAATTTGGGTTGGCTTTTTCTCCATCGCTTCCGTCAAGCCCACCATCGCCAAGTGTTCCTTGACGATGTGGGACTTTTCCGCCTTGGTCTTCTCTGGATAAACCGCATTCACCGCCAGATAGACGTTTTCAAACACGGTCAGCCAGGGCAACAACGCATAGCCTTGGAACACGACCATGCGATCGGGGCCAGGTTTGGCGATCGGCTTGCCGTTTAGCTTGACGCTACCCGTCGTGGGCTTGGCAAAGCCGCTGACCATATTCAGCAGCGTGGTTTTGCCGCAACCAGAGTGGCCAATCACACAGATAAACTCACCCGCCTGCACCGTCAGATTGACGTTTTCCAACACCGTATAGGTTTGGTCTTTGGGCAGTTGGTAGACCTTCGAGACATTCTCAATCGTCAAAAACGCATCCTGACTCGGTGGCGCATCAGGGATTTGTAAAGTTGGGGTTCCAGTGGTCATGAGGGTTTGCATGGTAGGAAATGGGTGGGAGAGGGAGAGAGAAGTGGTGAGTAATGAGTGGTAAGTGATGAGTTGGGAGTGAAAGAGTAGTGAGTGTCAGAGTGAGAACCTGCTGGCTTTACCACGATGTGTCATGCAACCAGATGTTATGACTCGTCACTCATCGCTACTGACTCACCACTTACCACTAACCACTCATCACTCCTCTACGCTGCACGCGCCACAGGCATACCGAGTGGCACTTCTGCCATGTAGATGTCGTGCTTGA
>CAZJZR010000001.1:0-7746 GCA_964550475.1 uncultured bacterium | reverse complement strand
GCACGCGCCACAGGCATACCGAGTGGCACTTCTGCCATGTAGATGTCGTGCTTGATTTGCAGGCTATTCAGGTAGGCGATCGGGTCGTCGGCGGTGAAGGTGACACCATCGAACAGGTGGATCGGGCCACGGCTGTAGCTGATGTCGCCCAGACCCAATTCACGGGCGGCGATACTGAACACCTCAACCTTCGAGACCCGTTCCAATACTTCCACCCAGTTGCGCGGGAAGGCGATGTCGCCCCAGCGAGCCAGTTGGGTGAGAATCCACAACTGTTCCGTCCGGCTGGGACGGTTCACGCCTGCACCGAAGAATTGGTGGTGGGCGTATTCACGCGGCGTGGGTTGCAGGTTGCAGGTTTCGTGGCTGCTGTCGCCCAGGTAGATATAGTCCATTTCCATGGCCAGGTATTCGGGACGGGCGAGGATTTGCCGCACTTCTTCGTGGTTGGCTTCGTCCATGCAGTAGCGGCAGGCTTCCAGCAGAGCTTTCACCAAGGCGACGTGGGTGTTGGGGTACGCCAATGCCCAATCTTCCCGCACACCCAGCACTTTGCCGGGGTGACCATCCCAAATTTCCAGGTCGGTGGCGATGGTGTATCCGGTTTCTTCGATCGCCGCCCGAATGTTCCAGGGTTCGCCGACACAGTAGCCGTCAATGTTGCCTGCACCCAACTGGGCAATCATTTGGGCGGGGGGAATGGTGGTAATCGACACATCCTTGTTGGGGTCGATGCCACCCGCCGCCAACCAGTAGCGCAACAACAGGTTATGCAACGAGGCTGGGTGGACTACGCCAAAAATGTGGCGTTTGTCCGGGGTTTCCAGCAGCATCTTTTTCAGGTCGTTGAGCGTGTGTACCCCTTGACCGTAGAACCGCTTGTCCATGGTGATGGCGTTGCCGTTGCGGGTCATGGTCAGGGAGGTGACGGTGGGGACGGGCTTGCCCGTGCTGCCGCCCACGGTCATCCAAATCGGCAAGCCGGAGGGCATTTGCGCCGCATCCAGGTAACCGCCCGTGATGCCGTCTTGGATGCCGCGCCAACTGGTTTCCCGCACCAAATGCACTTCATCCAAGCCATGGTGGGCAAAGAAGCCCTTTTCCTTCGCCACAGCCAGGGGAGCGCAGGCAGTCAGGGGCACGAAGCCGATTTCCAAGTTCACCTTTTCTAAGCCGTGACGGGCGATCGCCGCCTGTTTCCGCGCCCGCAGTTTCTTGATGTGCTTCTGTTGGTTGAGGAAGTAGATGATTTCGCTGCGGTAGCTGTAGTAGTTGGGATGGTTCACCACTTCCATCCGCTTGCGGGGCCGGGGAATGTCCACTTCCAGAATTTGGCCGATGTTGGACTCTGGCCCATTGGTCAACATGACGACGCGATCGGAGAGCAGGATGGCTTCATCGACTTCGTGGGTCACCATGATCGCCGTTACATGGTTTTCTTCGCAGATCTCCATCAGCTTTTCTTGCAGGTTGCCACGGGTAAGGGCATCCAACGCCCCAAACGGTTCATCCAGCAACAACAACTTGGGCTTGATGGCAAAGGCACGGGCGATCGCCACCCGTTGCTTCATCCCCCCAGACAGTTGATCGGGTGGCTTGTCTGCCGCGTGGCGCAGTCCCACCATGTCAATGTTGCGTTCCACAATCTCCTTACGTTCGTCGGCAGACAGGTGACCCAACACATTGTTCACCGCCAGGGCAATGTTTTGCCGCACCGACATCCACGGCAGCAGCGAATAGTTTTGGAACACCACCATGCGATCGGGGCCGGGACGGAGGATTTGTTCCCCCTGCAACATCACCAACCCATCGGTGGGCAGATCCAACCCCGCCACCATGTTCAACAACGTGGACTTGCCACAACCAGAGTGGCCAATTAACGAAATGAATTCGCCTTTCTGAATTTCCAGTTCAATCCCTTTCAGGGCAACGTAGCGATCGCCACTGGCCAGGTCAAACGTCTTCTCGACATTTTCAACAGTTACAAAAGCACTCATAGGTCAATCCTGGGATGAGGGGGTCGGGTGTGAGTGTGGAGTTAAAGAGTTCGGAGTGCGGAGTTGGGGAGTTGAAGAGTTAGGAGTACGGAGTTGGTCCGAATGCCTTAACTCCGCACTCAGTAACTCCGAACTGAATTAAGAAGAAAGGTGAAGGGTGAGGTAGCTTACCAAGGGCGGAGACCACTGTGGCCCTTCCGGTCACCCTTCAGCCGATCGCTGAGCGTGGAGACCTCCCACCACTCAACGCTTTACTGGGAAGTCAGGGGAGGGGATAGGGGGATAGGGAATCGGGAATAGGCAGTCGGGAATAGCTAAGAGAGCGCAACTGAACAGTCATCACTCATCACTCACCACTCATCACTTAGCACTATTCACCATCCACCATCCACCATCCACCTACTACCTACCAACCCATTACTGCCGTTGGCTTTGGGGTAAGATCAACTGCTGGATTTTCGCCATCATGATGTCCAAGACCCAACCCACTACGCCGATGTAAACCAACGACAGAATAATTTCACTCACTTGACCGTTTTGGTAGGCATTCCAGATGAAGAAGCCAATCCCAACAATCCCGGACATGACGATTTCTGCGGCAATAATGGCCAACCACGCCAAACCAATCGCAATCCGCAAGCCAGTGAAAATGTAGGGCAGGGCAGCGGGGAACAGAATTTTGAAGAAGTATTCAGTCTTAGGCAGTTGCAAAACTTGAGCAACGTTGTTGTAGTCCTGGGGAATTTGCCGAACGCCGACTGCGGTGTTAATCAGAATCGGCCAAATGGCGGTGATGAAGATAACGAACAAGGCGGCGGGCTGGTTTTGTTGCAACGCGGCCAGCGAAATGGGTACCCAGGCCAAGGGGGGAACGGTACGCAGGATATTGAACACCGGATCTAACCCTTTGGAGATCCGCTTGTTCATCCCGACCAGAATCCCCAAGCTAATTCCAATTACTGCGGCGATGGAATAGCCGATCGCCACCCGTTGCAAACTGGCAAACACCTGCAAGCCCAAGCCTACATCCGTACCACCCTTGTTGTAGAAGGGATAGAGGATCAGGGGCATCCACGTATCGGCCACCACTTTAGTTGGGCTAGGGAGGTTGGCACCGGGCAGGGACGAGAAAAATTGCCAAATCGCCAACAAAATTAGGATGGTCACAACCGGAGTGACAATATCATCCACCTTCTGCATTAACTTCTGGTTCTGCAACAAAGCACTGAACACATTGTTGCTAGTGGTCTTCCGCTTTTGAGCAATGGTCACGTTAGGTCTCCTTAAAAACAATGAAACGCGAATGATCTGTGGGAGAGAAAAGGGGAAAGGGATGAAGGGGGTGGGATGAACGAGGTCAGCACGGCTACATCCCATGGCGGTAACCCCCTGTAGGGGCGGGTTTAGCTGAAAAACTATCGATTCAATGGTTAGCTAAACGTAACTGCCCAGGTGGATTAATGCTGGATTGTTTGATCTATCAGGGTTGGGGCACCCAACCCCTACATGGTCATCCTGTGTGCGGTCTCTGTAGGGGCGCGGTACCCGCGTCCTTAATAAGTACCTGGGCAGTTAACAAACTCCGCCTCTGCAACCTGTGGAACTTAACGCCCCTAAACCTTCTTGATCTTCAAGCTGTCCAAATAGGCTTGGGGGTTCTCTGGGTCAAACTTGACACCATCGAAGAACTCTTCCACACCACGGGAGGTGCTGGTGGGGATGTCTGCCGCTGCGATGCCCATTTCTTGAGCCGCTTGCTTCCAGATGTCTTCCCGGTTGACCTGATCAATCAAAGCTTTGGCATTGGTCAGGTAGCTCTTTTCCAAGAAGCCCCAGCGGACGCTTTCGGTGATGAACCAGAGGTCATGGCTCTTGTAGGGATAGGACACACTGCCCTTGCTGTCTTTCCAGTACAGCACCGCCATTGACTTGTCATCGATGGTGCGGCCTTCGCCCATGTTGTATTTGCCCATCAAGGGTTCCAGCAATACATCCTCTGGCACACCAAAGTATTCCCGTTGGGCAAAGATAGCGGCAGCTTCCTTGCGGTTGTCGAAGTTATCCAACCATTGCTGCGCTTCCATCAACGCCTTCAGAATCGCTTTGGTGGCGTTGGGGTGCTTGTCCACCCAATCCTTCCGCATGGCGAAATATTCTTCGGGGTGGGCTTTCCACATTTCTGCCGTCAGAGCCGCTAGGAAGCCAATGTCATCCGCCACAATCCGGTATGGCCAGGGGTCGCCCGTGCTGAAGGCATCCATCGCGCCCCGCTTCATGTCAGCCACGGTTTGGGAAGCAGGAACGGTCAGTAGTTCCACATCGGTATCTGGATTAACCCCATTGGCGGCTAGCCAGTAACGAATCCAAAACTCTTGGTTGGCCTTGGGGAAGGTGTAAGCGGCCTTGAAACGCGCCCCTTCTGCCTTCAACTGGCTGAAGAATGCCACTTGATCGCCCAGTTTCTCGGACATTTTCAGGGTTACACCCTTGCCCTTGTGTTTGCCCGCGATCGCAATCCCATTGCCTTGGGTGTTCAACTGCGCCAACACATACATCGGCACCTTCGCACCAGCGGTAATTAACCCTTCACTAATCAGATAGGGCATGGGCATTTGCCACTGACCACCATCAATCCCACCGCCACTGGAACCGATCTTGACGTTATCTCTAGCCGCACCCCAGTTGGCCTGCTTCGACACATCCACATTGGTCATGCCGTACTTGTCAAAGAAGCCCTTTTCCTTCGCAATGATCAGGGGAGCCGATTCCACAATGGGGATGTAACCCAGCTTGGCAGTTGTGGTTTCAGGGGGTGCTCCGGTCTGAACAGCAGCAGCAGTCGTGGCAGCGGGAGATGCACCAGTTGTGGCTCCGGGTTCCGGTGGATTGCCGAGACAACCCTTTAATAAAACTGCACTGGCTGAAGCACCAGCGGTGAACAAAAATCGACGACGGGTGAATGCGTTATAACTCATTGTGGTCTCCGAATAAAGTCATCCAAAAATAAAGTCAGCCAAATCAGTAAATCGTTAGCAGAACCAGACAGGGGCTTAACGGTGGTTGTTAGAACTTAGCTGCCTCACATAATGAATTCGTGTAATTCGCCTCAGTTAGCGGCTGAATTCATCGTGAATCAGCAATGAATCCAACCGTTAATTCGGCGAAATTAGGCATAGGGAACTAGCCTACTAATCGCAGGAAGCTAACAGAAATTAGGAACAGGAATTCCCCTTCTGCAATCACTCCAGTCGATTTAGGCTGGTTTTAGCGTTGTCCTTTTGCCTAGTCCAATGACTGGCCAAGGTTCGCCATTTAGATAATTAAAAAGCCGTAATTTGCCGTTAATCCCGGTGGATTTTGCAGTTGATGGATCAGTTGTTTAACGCGGTGGTCTACAGATGACGAAACCAACGCTCTAACCACTCATTTATGAGTTAATTCAGTGGTCGTTGAATTAACCGTTCATCAACTTGAAAATCAGTTTACTGGTTTTCCTTCCGAAAAGTTCATTCTGAAACGCGAATTATTAAACGGATCTTAAATCCGATATATAAGCATTATTTACAGGTTTATCATCTGGATTCCAAGCCATTCAAACGACTATAAGCATCTCTCTATATTCAGCATTGAATTGATCAATGTTCATCGAGCACAAGGGCTGAAAGACAGTCTAAGTAAACCTTTGGGGATGACATAGAGAGTTTGCCAGGTTACGCCATCGCTGACGCGATCGCCTAAATTCCACCTAATTAATCCACATCTGAGGTTGGCATAATTAATCGATTAAAGATGCATCGACAATAAATGATTGATTAATGATAGCGATCGCAATTCGCCAATTATTTGCTAATCACGAATAAATGATCGCCGCTGGATGGATGTGGGCGATCGCTTGATAGCTGGCATTGAAAGGCCAATTGGGGCGATCGCGACCATTCCCATTAATTTGTGGTCAAAATTGAGTTAACCGCAGGGACAGCACTCCGTCCTAGCCCAACTGTTCCCCCCCCCTTGCCGCCATGAATCACCAACCCACACCGCAGCTCTTGCCATTGCCCCTGCTCCGGTTCTTGTCATTACCCACAGCCTGCCCTCACCCAACCCTCTCCCCCTTCGACAAGCTCAGGGAACGGAAGAGGGCTAGTAGAAAAGCCCCCCTTCTCCCCACTTGGGAGAAGGGGTCGGGGGATGAGGGCAAGGCTGGCGGCATCAAAGTTTTTAAAATGTTGGCCACCAACCGCCAGTCCCCCTCACCCCGCATCCATCTATGGATCGCCACTGGCCTGCTCTGGGCGACCCTCACCCCCTGGCACACGCCCAAACCACTACCACCCCACCTACTCCACCCACATCCTCACCCACCCCATCCACCTCACCCACTTCACCCACTTCACGCACCCCATCCACCTCACCCACCTCCCCCACTTCCCCTACATCATTCCAACGCTTCGCCGACTGGTGCAACGCCCTGCCCACCCTGGCCACCGAGCCGCAACGCACCGTTAACCTGCTATTGCAAATTGCCGAAACCGACGATTGCCAAGCGGCAGAACAGCAATTAATGGGGTTGAAAGTGTTATCGCTATATTCTGGTGAGCTGACGGATTTGCAACCCCTGAGCAGTTTGGTCAACCTGCAAGCCCTGATCCTTAGCCGCAATGCCATTGTCGATTTGCAACCGTTGGCGGCTCTCACCCAACTGCAAGTCCTCGCACTCGACACCAACCGGATCAGCAACTTGCAACCCCTCACCGCCCTGACCCAACTGCAAGTCCTCACGCTGGACACCAACCAAATCAGCGATCTGCGTCCCTTGGCTGGGTTAACCCAGTTGCAGCGGCTGTTGCTGTACCAAAACCAAATTACGGACATTCGGCCTCTAGCCAAATTGCCCCAACTGCAAGCCCTCGCCCTGCACGAGAATCGGATTGCTGACCTGAAGCCGTTAGTCGGATTAACGGAGTTGACCTACCTCTCCCTCTACGACAATCAAATTGCCGATTTGCGTCCCCTGTCCGGATTGAGCAAGCTAACGGAATTGCTGCTGTTTAATAATCAAATTCGCGATGTGCGCCCGTTGGCAACGCTGACCAATTTGCAACGGTTGGTGCTGTTTGCCAATCGGATTGAGGATGTGCGTCCGTTGGCGGGATTGACCCGATTGCAGGAACTATCACTGGGTAACAATGGGGTGACGGATCTGCGATCGCTGGCTCCCCTGACCAACCTGTCGCAACTGTTCCTATTCAATACTCAGGTGGCAGACGTGCAACCCCTGAAAGACATGACCCAACTGACTTGGCTGGATTTGTACAATACGCCCGTTAGCGATGTCACACCGCTGAAAGGGTTAAGGCGTTTAACGTGGTTGGATTTACGCAAAACCGCTACCCAGAAAACCTGCCCCGTGCAACCGGAGTCGATTTGTCGGTTTTGAGGAGGGGAGAAGGGTGGATGGTGGATGGTGGATGGTGGAACGTTGCAGATTGGTTATGCATAGGGAACGGGGGTGAAGTTGAGCGGCGATCGCCGCTAGGTGATCTGCAAATAAATAAGATACCCAGCGTAGGATGCGTATAGCCTCTGGCAATAGCCTAAAGGCATGGGCTTCGCCTAGGGCTACGCTAAAGGCTTCAGCCGTAACGCATCATGTTGAAACTATGGGTACTTTATTTTTACCCTCCTCCCTAAACTTCGTCTAACCAGGCTTGGAACATCAGCACGTTCCACAGGTGGGATTTCCAGTTGT